>JBJEOT010000072.1:0-16849 GCA_051880855.1 Ruminococcus sp. | reverse complement strand
TGGCAGTGCTGCGGAGGTGTTTTCACAACCTCTAAGGACGAGATAGCCACAAAGCTTTCTTCAGTCAGAGCCTTAAAGGACGCAAAGGCTCACGACAGAGCTTTGGTTACGGTTTGCTCAGCCTGCCACAATGTTATCAAGCAGACCAATGCGGCTATGCAGGACTCGGAATTTGCCGATAAGGTTAACCGATATATGGGTGAAGAACCCTACGACGGCTCAACCGAGGTTATCCACTATCTTGAGATGCTCCGCGATAAAGTAGGCTTTGACAACATTAAGGCAAAAGTGGTAAACCCCTTAAAGGGCAGAAAGATTGGAGCTTATTACGGATGTCTGCTCCTCAGACCTAATAAAGTAATGGCTTTTGATGACCCTGAGAATCCTCAGATTATTGAGGACTTCATCAGAGCCTTAGGCGCTGAGCCCGTTTACTACGCTTACCGTAACGAGTGTTGCGGAGGCTATGTATCTGCTCAAAGCTCTGAACTTGCAAAGAGAAAGAGTGAGCAAGTTTTGCAGTCAGCTGAGGCGAACGGTGCGGAGCTGTTGGTTACTGCCTGTCCACTCTGCCGCTATAATCTTATTAAGAACGGCGCTGATATTCCCGTTGTATATTTCACAGAGCTTTTAGCAGAAGCATTGGGTGTTAAGGAGGGTGCAAATGACTAATAATATGCAAAACCTCCGAGACGAGATTATTCGTATCAGCGGAGTAAATCCTGCAAAATGTATGGCTTGCGGTAAGTGCTCAGGTACTTGCCCTGCTTATGATGAGATGGAGTATCATCCTCATCAGTTTGCTTCAATGATTAAGAACGGCGATATTGAGCCTCTTCTTAACAGCGAGTCGGTTTATATGTGCCTTTCCTGCTTTGCCTGTGTGGAGCGTTGTCCCCGCGGCGTTGAGCCTGCAAAGCTGATTGAGGCGGTGCGCTTGAAGGCTATAAGACCTCAGGGCGAAAACCGCTTGAAGCCGGACGATGTACCTGCGCTTTTAGACGAAGAAACTCCCCAACAGCTTCTTGTCAGCGCATTTAGAAAATATACTAAGTAAGGAGGAGAGACAAAATGCAAAGAATCGGTGTTTTCGTATGCTGGTGCGGCAGCAATATCGCCGGCACGGTTGATGTTGAAGCAGTTGCAAAGGCGCTCAAAAATGAGCCCGGTGTTGTCTTTTCCACCGACTATCAATATATGTGTTCTCAGGCAGGACAGAATATGATTATCGAAGCCGTAAAGGAGCATAACCTTACAGGCATCGTAATTTGTTCCTGCTCACCTCGTATGCACGAGGCAACATTCAGAAAGACTGCCGCCGCAGCCGGCCTTAACCAATATATGGTTGAGATTGCAAATATCCGTGAGCAGTGCTCTTGGGTACATAAGGATATGACCACAGCTACCGAAAAGGCAATCATTCTCGGCAAGGCGGCTGTTGCAAAGGTCAGCCTAAATGCTCCCTTGACTCCCGGTCAGTCTGAGGTTACAAAAAGAGCCCTTGTTATCGGCGGCGGTATTGCCGGAATCCAGACTGCTCTTGATATTGCAGAGGCAGGTTTCCCTGTTGATATCGTTGAGAAAAAGCCGACCATCGGCGGAAAAATGGCTCAGCTTGATAAGACTTTCCCTACGCTTGACTGTGCCGCCTGTATCCTCACACCCAAAATGGTTGATGTTGCTCAGAATGAGAACATTCGAATTTTCTCTTACAGCGAGATAGAGGACATTACAGGCTTTGTAGGTAACTTCGATGTTAAAATCCGCAAGAAGGCCCGTTATGTAAATGAGGACATCTGCACAGGCTGCGGTGCTTGCGTTGAAAAATGTCCTATGAAGAAAAATCCCAACGAGTTTAACCTCGGTATGGATAACAGACCTGCAATTTACATTCCCTTTGCACAGGCAGTACCAAAGGTTGCTACCATTGACCCCAACGCCTGCAATATGCTTAAAAACGGCAAATGCGGTGTTTGTGCCAAGGTCTGCACGGCAGGTGCTATCGACTATAAACAGCAGGACGAGATTATCGAGGAGAAGTACGGTGCAATTGTTGCCGCCACAGGCTTCAATCCTATCAGCCTTGATAAGTTTGATGAATATGCCTACAATCAGTCCAAGGATGTAATCACCTCTTTGGAGTTTGAGCGTCTTACAAATGCTGCCGGTCCTACTCAAGGCAAACTGCTCAGACCCTCTGATTTAGAGCATCCTCACACAATTGTCTTTGTTCAGTGCGTAGGTTCAAGATGTGAAAACTGCGCCGAGAAGGGCAAGGAGTATTGCTCAAAGATTTGCTGTATGTATACAGCAAAGCACGCTATGCTCACCCGAGATAAATATCCCGATACTGAAGTTTATGTGTTTTACATTGATGTCCGTACACCGGGCAAAAACTTCGATGAATTCTACAGAAGAGCTGTTGAGGAGTACGGTGTTAAGTATATTAAAGGAATGGTCGGAAAGATATCTCCCGAAGGCAAAAAGCTTAAGGTAACCGCTTCTGACCTTATCAACAACAAACAGCTCAAAATTGACGCCGACTTGGTTGTCTTAGCCGCTGCCATTGAGCCGGACAAGTCTGCAAGAGGTCTTGCTACCAAGCTTACCGCATCTATGGATACCAACGATTTCTTCACCGAGGCTCATCCGAAGCTTCGCCCTGTTGAAAGTCCCACAGCCGGCGTTTTCCTTTCAGGCGCTTGCCAGGGCCCCAAAGATATTCCCGAGACCGTTTCACAGGCTTCTGCCGCTGCCGCTAAGGTTATCGGCTTGCTGTGTAAGGATAAGCTCACAGGCAATCCCTGTATTGCTCATTCCGATGAGCTTATGTGTAACGGCTGTTCAGCCTGTGCAAATGTTTGTCCCTACGGTGCAATCACATATACCTCAAAAGAATTCCGTCAGCCTGACAGAACTACTGCAATTCGCAGAGTTGCTGAGGTTAACCCTGCGGTTTGTCAAGGCTGCGGTGCCTGCACAGTTACCTGTCCTTCAGGCGCTATGGATCTCAGAGGCTTTACCACAGGTCAGATTATTGCGGAGGTGGATGCAATATGCAAGTAAGTGAATATAAACCCTTGATTGTTGCCTTCTGCTGTAATTGGTGTTCTTATGCCGGTGCTGACCTTGCAGGCAACAACCGTTTGAATTATCCCGCCGATGTCAAGATTATCCGTGTGCCCTGTTCATGCAGAGTAAACCCCATGTTTATTCTCCGCGCTTTTCAGCGTGGCGCAGACGGTGTAATCATCTGTGGATGTCACCCCGGAGACTGTCACTACACATCAGGCAACTACTATACACGACGCCGAATGACTCTGCTTTTCTCAATGCTCGATTACTTAGGCATTGAGCGTGAGCGTACCCGAGTTGAATGGGTATCTGCCGCAGAGGGTGCAAAGTTTGCTGCAACAATGAACGACTTTGTTGAGACTGTTGCCGCTTTAGGCGAGAATAAGAGATTGGAGGATTTGAGATGCAAAAAGTAAGTCGCGAAGAATTAATCCAAAAAGCTTCAAATCTTCTCAGTGACGGTACTGTTTCATCTGTTCTCGGCTGGAAGCGCGGTGAGTTTGATTACGATATCACTCCGGCAGTGTTTGAAACAGCAGAAGAACTCGGTAAAGACTTTGTCTGGAATGATTTTTGCGGTGCTAATTTTTCCAAATATCTTGTTTCAAAAACCCGCAAATCCCAGGGTAAAATCCTTGTATTCCTGAAGCCCTGCGATACTTACAGCTTCAATCAGCTTCTCACCGAGCATCGCTTTGACCGCGAAAAGGTATATGCTGTGGGCGTACCTTGTGACGGTATGGCTGATATTTCCAAGCTAAAGAGCACAGTAGGAGAGGGCATAGTCAGTATCAACTCTGAGGGTGACAGCCTTCTTGTTACTACTCTATATGAAGATGCTCCGATTTCTGTAAAGACTTCTGATGCCTTAGCTGAGCGCTGTGTAAACTGCAAGAGCAAAAAGCATGTAGCTTTTGACGAGCTTATAGGCGAGAGTGGTGTGGTTATTGATTCAAACCGCTTTGACGATGTTGCAAAAATCGAGGCGCTTACTCCCGATGAGCGTTATGCCTTCTGGCAGAATGAACTTTCAAAGTGCATTCGCTGTAACGCCTGCCGTGATGTTTGCCCTGCATGTACTTGCGAGAAATGCGTTTTTGACAACCCGAATTCTCCTGCCGAGAATAAAGCACCTACCAACGAGTTTGAAGAAAAAATGTTCCACATCATCCGTGCATTCCATGTTGCAGGAAGATGCACAGACTGCGGTGAATGTTCAAGAGTTTGTCCTCAGAACATTCCCTTGCACCTGTTAAACCGTAAATTCATTAAAGATATCAACGAGCTTTACGGTGATTATCAGGCAGGAGCAGAAGAAGGCGCCCGTGCTCCGCTGGTTGACTATACTCTCGATGATGTTGAGCCCTCAGAGGCGCTGAGAAGGAGGGATATTGATGCTTAAAGTCACAGGTGATAAATATCCTCAGATGTTTTCAGCTATCTCTGATTCTATGTCAGTTTATCTGCCTCAGAACCGTACAGACTCAAAGGCAGAGTTTCAGAAGTGGCAGGAGGGCTGTGAGTGGAGCACCGCACGCAATACCGAGCGCAGTGCTAAAGATTTCTTTTTCCCTCAGTCTGAAGACCTTATGAAGTTTAAGCTTGAGGACAAAAGCATAGATGTCGTTGATATCCGCAGCGAGCATGAGGACTTTGTTCTCTTCGGTGTGAGAGCATGTGATTACAGAAGCTTTGAAATTCTCGACCGTGTGTTCCTTGCCGATCCTGTGGATTCCTTTTACAAAAACCGTCGTGACCACAGCGTTATTGTTACTCTCGCTTGCACAAAGCCTGCCGAGACCTGCTTCTGTAACTCCTTCGGTATTGATGCCGCAAACCCCAAAGGCGATGTTACCGCTTGGCGTGAGACAGATGCTCTCTATCTTGAGGCAAATACAGAGAAGGGTCAGTCACTGCTTCAGAAGATTTCTTCAATTGCCGAAGAGTGCGACAGCACTGTTGTTGATGCTCAAAAGGAAAAAACCAATAAGATTATGTCTAAGCTTCCTCTTAAGGATTTAGGCACAGAAGCCTTTGGCGGTGCAAAGACCAAAGAATTCTTTGATTCACCCCTTTGGGCAGATTTAAGCGAGGCATGTCTCGGATGCGGTACTTGTACTTTTGTCTGTCCCACATGTCAGTGCTACGATATTAAGGAATTCAAGGTAGGCGACGAGGTTATCCGTTACCGCTGTTGGGATTCCTGTATGTATTCAGAGTTTACAAGAATGGCACACGGCAACAACCGTAATTCTCAGGTTGAGCGTTTTCGCCAGAGGTTTATGCACAAGCTTGTTTATTTCCCCGAGAATAACGAGGGAATTTTCGGCTGTGTAGGCTGTGGCAGATGCCTCTCTAAGTGTCCTATATCTATGAATATTGTAAAGGTAATGAAAGCTTTGGGAGGTAATGATAATGAATAATGTAAACGACACCCTTATTCCTGTTGTTGGCGTTATTAACGACATTCGTATTGATACCCCCGATATAAAAACTTTCCGTGTTGTCACACCCGAGGGTGTAAAACCCTTTGACCATAGGCCCGGTCAGTGTGCAATGCTCTCAATTCCCGGTGTCGGCGAGGCAATGTTTTCAATCACTTCTTCTCCCACAAACACCGAGTATATGGAGTTTTCTGTCAAGAAGTGCGGCTGTGTTACCGACTGGCTCCATGCCGCCGAGGTAGGTCAGCAGCTCACGGTCAGAGGACCTTACGGAAGGCCTTTTCCTGTTGATGATGAGTTTGCAGGTGAGAATCTTCTCTTTATTGCAGGCGGTGTAGGTCTTGCTCCTCTCAGAAGTGTTATCAACTATTGCCGACATTACCGCAATAACTACGGCAAGATTGATATCGTCTACGGCTCACGCTCTAAGGACGATCTTCTGGATTATCAGGAGATTATCGACGAGTGGACAAAAGACGCAGGCGTTGATGTTCACCTAACTATCGACAATCCTCAAGAGGGATGGGACGGCCATGTCGGCTTTGTCCCGAATTATGTCAAAGAACTCAATTTTGATACAAACAAAACCGCCATTATCTGCGGACCTCCCATTATGATTAAGTTTACTCTTGAAGGCCTTGTTGCCCTTGGCTTTGAGAAAACTCAGATTTACACTACTCTTGAGCTTAGAATGAAGTGCGGAGTAGGCAAGTGCGGACGCTGTAATGTGGGTTCCAAGTATGTTTGTAAGGACGGTCCCGTGTTTAGAATGGACGAGCTTGACGAGTTACCTGATGAGTATTAAGGAGAAGATGATTATGGAGAATATGGTTAATATATTTTTGTTCGGCAAAAAGTATGAAGTGCCGGATCACTTGACAATAATGACCGCTATGGAGTATGCAGGCTATCAGCTTATCCGCGGCTGCGGATGCAGAAACGGCTTCTGCGGAGCTTGTGCAACAATTTATCGCATTAAGGGCCAGCAGGAGTTAAAGGCTTGCCTTGCTTGTCAGACCAAGGTTGAAGACAATATGTATATTGCTACATTGCCCTTCTTTCCTCTTGTTAAGCAGGTCTATGATATTGAAAAAGTAAAACCCACCGAGGCTGTTATGATGCAGCTTTATCCTGAGATTTATGCTTGTATCGGCTGTAACGCCTGTACTAAGGCTTGCACTCAGAAACTCAATGTTATGCAGTATATTGCATATGCTCAGAGAGGCGACTTTGAGAAGTGTGCAGAGGAGTCCTTCGACTGTGTAATGTGCGGAGTTTGCTCTTCCCGCTGCCCTGCCGGTATCTCGCATCCCCAGGTAGCAATGCTTGCCCGCCGAATCAACGGCAAGTATTTAGCACCGGGCACAGCTCATCTTGAAGAGAGAGTAAAAGAGATTAAAGACGGAACATATAACGATCTTATCGAAGCTCTTATGCAGAAACCCATAGATGAGATGAAAGAGCTTTATAATAACCGCGATATCGAGAAGTAAGGAGGGAAGATATAATGTATTCAAATGAATTCCAGAAGTCACTTAAAGCTGTTGAAGAGGCAAGAGAAAGAAACATTGCAATGGAGCCTCAGCGTATGACAGCAAAAGAGAAGGAAGATTTGCTTGCAGCATATCATCCCGACTATAAAAAAGAAGAGTTTTCAGAGCTTAAAATCGGTCCTAATAAGGGTGATATGGTTCCTGTTGAGCTTGCAGAGATTCTTCAGGCACACAGCCGTATTACCAAAGATTGTGTAGATTTGGAGAATGTTGACTACGATGTTGATGTTCTTGTAATCGGCGGCGGCGGCGCAGGTGCTTCTGCTGCAATCGAGGCTCACGAGGCCGGCGCAGATGTTATGGTTGTCACTAAGCTTCGTATGGGCGACGCAAATACAATGATGGCAGAAGGCGGTATTCAGGCTGCCGATAAGCCTAACGATTCACCCGCAATTCACTTTGTAGATGCTTTCGGCGGCGGTCATTTTGCCGCAAAGCGTGAGCTTCTCTCAAAGCTTGTTTGCGATGCACCCGAGGCTATTCAGTGGCTCAACAACTTAGGCGTTGAGTTTGACAAAGAGAAAGACGGCACAATGATTACCACCCACGGCGGCGGTACCTCCAGAAAGCGTATGCATGCCGCCAAGGATTACTCTGGCGCAGAGATTATGCGTACTCTCCGTGATGAAGTGCTCAACCGCGGTATCAATGTAGTTGATTTCACCGCTGCCATTGAGCTTATCCTTGATGAAAATGGTAATGCCGCAGGTGCTGTTCTTATGAATATGGAAACAGGCGACTTGCTTGTTGCAAAGGCAAAAACAGTCATCATCGCCACAGGCGGTGCAGGCCGTATGCATTATCAGGGATTTCCAACATCTAACCATTACGGCGCAACTGCCGACGGCTTGGTGCTGGGTTACAGAGTCGGTGCTAAGCTTCTCTATGCCGAGACTCTTCAGTACCATCCCACAGGAGCAGCCTTCCCTCAGCAGATTTTCGGTGCACTTGTTACTGAGAAGGTTCGTTCTTTGGGAGCAAAGCTTGTTAATGTTAACGGTGAAGTCTTTATGCATCCCCTTGAAACCCGTGATGTAACTGCAGCTTCTATCATCCGCGAGTGTTCAACCCGTGAAAACGGTGTTGATACCGGCGCCGGCAAGGCAGTTTGGCTCGACACACCTATGATTGAAAAAATCGGCGGCGAGGGTACAATTGAGGCAAGAATCCCTGCTATGATGCGTATGTTCGGCCAGTATGGCATTGATATCCGCAAAGAGCCTATTCTTGTTTACCCCACTCTTCATTATCAGAACGGCGGTCTTGATATCACTCCCGACTGTATGTCAACCTGTGTAGGAAATCTTTTTGTAGCAGGCGAGGCAGTCGGAGGAATTCACGGCAAAAACCGACTTATGGGTAATTCACTCCTTGATATTATTGTATTCGGCAGAAGCGCCGGTAAATCCGCAGCCGCTGCCGCTAAGAATACCAAGGTGGGCAAGCTTACCCTTGACCATATTGACAAGTTTGAAAGCGAGATTAATGCTGCAGGAATCGAGACTGATACTGTTTCTCCCAAGCTTCTTCCTAATTATACAAATCAGAAAAGCATCTAAGGAGGATTAGTATATGCAGCTTTTTGGCGGAGCGATTTCAATCACTCAAGTATCATTTTTAATGTTCTGTCTTTTTGCTATTGCCGCAGTAGGCTATGCTTTAGGCAGAATTACAATCAAGGGAATTTCCCTTGGCACAGCCGGTGTATTTGTTATTGCAATCCTTTTCGGTTGCTTCCTCTACGACCCCTTGGTTGCTCAGCTGTTTGTTGAAGAGGGCGGAGTAAAAATAGACTATGCATCCGAGGCTCTCAAGATTGTTGATAACGTCGGTCTTGTGCTCTTTGTAACCTCCGTTGGCTTTATCGCAGGTCCCAAGTTTTTCTCGAATCTGAAGAAAAACTTTAAGTCCTATGTTCTCTTAGGTCTTATTATTATACTTACAGGCGGTCTTGTAGCTGCAGGCTGTATCGGTATCGGCAAACTCACAGGAGAGCAGAATTACGATAATCTTACAGCTATGGTGGTAGGTTTGCTTTCAGGTGCGCTCACCTCAACCCCTGCCTTCACAGCAGCAAGAGAAACCGCAGGCGATTTATCCGGTACAGTAGTTACCGGATACGGCATAGCATATCTTTTCGGTGTAATCGGTGTTGTTCTATTTGTTCAGCTTATGCCTAAGCTTACAAAGGCTAATATGGAGGAGGAGCGTAAAAAGCTCACAGAAGTTACCGAAGCAAGTACAAAGAAAAAGTACGAAGGAAAGCTTATCCATATTGACGAGTTCGGTATCGGTATGTTTGCTTTATCCGCAGTTTTAGGTATATTTATCGGTCTCATAAAGATTGGCAGCTTCTCGCTTACAACAACAGGCGGCTGCCTGCTTGTCTCTCTTGTTATGGGACATTTCGGCAGAATCGGCAAGGTCAGCCTTATGCCCAGTGACAGAACCCTCAAGGTGTTCAGAGAATTCGGTCTTATGCTTTTCCTTGCAGGCGCCGGTGTAGCAGGCGGTGTAAGATTTGTTGCTGAATTTAAGCCTATTTATTTCTTATACGGCTTCCTGATGACTGTTTTTCCTTTGATTGTCGGATATATTTTCGCAAAGTATGTACTGAAGCTTTCACTTCTCAACAATTTAGGCTCAATCACAGGCGGTATGACAAGTACCCCTGCCTTGGGTACACTCATCAATGTAGCAGGTACAGAGGATGTTGCCGCTGCTTATGCCGCAACTTATCCTATCGCACTTATCTCTGTTGTCGTGGTGTCCCAGCTGCTGTTTTTGATATTCTAAAAAACTAAAGGCTATGATGTTTAGGAAAAACATCATAGCCTTGTCTTTTATATATTGTCGAGAATAATTCTCTCAAGCTCTTTAGCAGGAGGGGAGAGGGTACGGCCTTTCTTTTTGAGAAAGGTGATGTATCGCTTTGGAATTTCCTCTTTCAGAGGAATTATTTTGATTTTGCTGTCCTCGGTAATATCCTCAAGAAAATCAACGGGTACGAAGCCGATTCCTAAATTATGGCGCACAAGAGGAATAATCTGGTCAGCAGTTGCGGCCTCTATATCTGAGGAGAAGTTTACCCCGTGTTCTAAGAACAGCTTAAAATAAAATTCGTAGGTGGAGGTTTTCGGACCTAAAGAAACAATAGGCCTTTTTGCAATTCGTCTGAATGAAACAGGCGTTTCGGAATTTACGAGAGAGCTAAAGGCTTCGCCGCAGATAGCAACCTCGTGGAGAGGGCGTAAGTTCTTTTTTGAAAGCTCAGAATTGGACTCTACTGGAGAGGTGACGAAGGCAAGGTCAACTAATCCGCTCTTCAGCATTGTAACTGCAGAGGGAGTTGATACATTAGAAATCTTTATTTGGATACCCGGATATTTCTGTCGGTATTCGTTGAGAATAGGCAAGAGAAAGCACCTTAGCGCAATTTCACTTGCACCTATTGAAAGCACACCCTTTTTCAGACTGCTCTTTGAGGCGATCTCTTGCTCTCCTGCTTCGATATGTTCAAAAGCAATAGAGATATGATCAAATAGCTTCTCACCGTCGGGAGTCAGCTTAACTCCTTTGTTAGACCGTTCGAATAGGGTACAGCCTAAGGAAGTTTCAAGGCTTCTCACTGTCCTTGTCAGGTTAGGCTGATTACAGAGGAGTATATCGGCAGCTTTTGTAAAACTGCCGTATTTAGCAACAAAGTAGAATATTCTGTAATGGTCGTAGTTTATAAACATATTATCCTCTCTATACTAAATTGATATAATAAAGATACAATATATACATTTTACATATAGCTATAAATGTATTATATTATTATCAGAAACAAAAATCAAGAACAATTTGGAGAGATTAATTATGGACTTAAGCTTGATAATGGAACTTTTCGAGGCTGTTACAATATTTTGTTTTGGGCTTTCATGGCCTATTTCTATCAGAAAATCTTTATTATCCAAGACAGCTCAGGGCAAAAGCCTTTTCTTTGAACTTTTTCTCCTTCTCGGTTATGCTTTCGGTATTGCCAGAAAGATTATTCAGGTAAGCGATCTTGGTTGCAGCGGATTTATCTTCTACCTGAGCTTTTTCTTCTATATTCTTAACTTTATCGAGATTTCAATTGATGTAGCTCTTTACTTCAGAAATTCCAAACTCGATAAGCTCAGAGAATCAGGAAAGCTTGCACTTTAACAAGGGTTCCTTTGAAAAATATATAGAAAATAGTAAAAACCGAAGTTTATTTCACTAAAATAGACTTCGGTTAATTATTATCTATATCAAAAGACTTGATTTTTCTGAAGGGTTATTGTATAATTACAGCTGTGCTCAAAAGAATATCAGCCGGTGTGATGGAATGGCAGACGTGACGGACTCAAAATCCGTTGGTGGCGACACCGTGCGGGTTCAAGTCCCGCCACCGGCACCATGTCGTCGCGGACTATGTATTGTTCGCGACGACTTTTCTTTTGAAAAGTCATCGACTCACTCACGCCGTCCTCCTCTTTTCCGCAAAAGTCACGCTCGACTTACCGGCTCTGCCCAAAACGCCCTCGCAACGGTTAGCTGTCGCTATCAACTTTTTGCGGGTTTAAATCCATAACGAAACTTTATTAAGACAGAAGTTTTTTCTTATCCGCTTTATACAGTAATAATCTGAAAATACTTTTACAGGTATATTCTTCTATAATCGTATTACAATAATAATGCATTGTTTGTTCTATAATTCTATTTTTTATGTTAGATGCTCATACCTGTTTTTTTAGCGCTGATAATCATTTATTAGAATCACTTTTCTTAACTGTGCTTAAAGCCGGTGAAGTATCAGATTGTTCCCATCACACAATCACTAATCTTCTTGACAAACATATTCTGTTATGTTATATATTAATTAATAGATATGCTTGAATAAGTGGTGGAGTCTGTCATAAAGAGCGTAGAAACCGTTTCTTTATTTATTCACAGCATGACGAGGCGTAAAGCATCCGCATGCATGTTGGCAGAACCTTATTCAAGGGTTCTGCTTTTTTATTGCTCCAAACATAAAGAAAGTAGGTATTCTTAAATGAGTTTTACCGAGTTTTTGAGTAACACCTTTTCCAGCCCACAGCTTTTTATAACTGTTCTGCTGATATTGGGTGTTATTTTTGTAAACGGATGGACCGATGCTCCCAACGCTATTGCAACCTGCGTTACCACTCGTTGTCTGCGGCCGCGTACTGCTATTATCACAAGTGCGGTGTTCAATTTTCTTGGCGTTTTGATTATGACTATGATTAATCAATCGGTTGCAGACACTATCAGTAAAATCGTAGATTTCGGTGATAATTCCCACTACGCCACAATCGGTTTATGTGCCGCGCTGTTTTCCATTGTGGTCTACAGCGTAGGCGCCTCACTTTTGGGAATTCCCACAAGTGAAAGCCACAGCTTGATTGCTGGCCTCACCGGAGCTGCGCTGGCAATGCCCGGTGGTGCTGCCGGTATCAACGGAAGCGAATGGATAAAGGTTATCTACGGTATGATTCTCAGCTTGGCACTTGGCTTTGCTGTAGGCTGGCTGGTTTGTAAGCTTGTTACTGTTATCTTTGCAAAAATGGAACGCCGTAAGGCTAATACAGTGTTTACCGGCTGTCAAATCTTCGGCGCCGCTGCCATGAGCTTTATGCATGGCGCACAGGACGGACAAAAGTTTATCGGAGTATTGTTGCTTGGTATGGCTTTCGGCAACGGAGAAACATCTCTTAACAGCGGCATCACCTCTCCTATATGGCTTATGTTCCTTTGCAGCGTAGTAATGGCTGTGGGAACAAGCGTAGGCGGTGAGAAGATTATCAAATCGGTGGGTATGGATATGGTTAAGCTTGAAAAGTATCAGGGCTTCTCGGCAGACCTTGCCGCCAGCATTTGCCTTCTGTTCTCCAGCGTTTTCGGTATACCTGTGTCCACCACTCATACTAAAACAAGTGCAATTATGGGCGTCGGCGCTGTTCGGCGCTTGTCGGCAATCAATTTCGGCGTTGTCAAAGAAATGGTTCTGACATGGGTGTTTACCTTCCCGGGCTGCGGACTTATTGCTTTCTTGATGGCAAAACTCTTCCTGGTTGTTTTTGTTTGACACAAACTGCTTGTTAGATGTGCAGTATATAGAAAACTAAATTTAATTGTATAGGAGAAATAATTATGGCAAAAAAGCAAGATGCATATTATTTTGATACTTTTGTTGAGTGTGTTGACTGTGCCTGTCGGGCAGCGGACATTCTGAACACCACGCTCAGGAATTATCATCCCGAACAGCTGAAGCAGCAGCTTGACACCATTCACATTGAGGAGCATACCGCCGATAATAAAAAGCACGAGATGATTAATGTGCTTATCAAGGCTTTTATCACTCCTATTGAGAGGGAAGATATCATTACCCTCAGCCATAATATTGACGAGATGGTTGACCGTATCGAGGATGTATTGATACGCATATATTGCAACAATATTCTTACTATCCGACCTGATTCCTTGGAATTGGTGAATATCATAGTGCGCTCCTGCGCAGCGGTTAAGATGATGATGAGCGAATTCTCAAACTTCAAACGCTCCAAGAAGTTAAAGGAGTGTATTGTTGAAATCAACTCTCTTGAGGAAGAGGCCGACAGGCTGTTCATCAATTGCGTCCGCAATCTCCACACTACCTGCAGCGACCCTCTTGAGATTATGATGTGGCACGAGGTGTATTTTTATCTTGAAAAATGCGCCGATGCCTGTGAGCATGTAGCTGATACCGTAGAAACTGTAATTATGAAAAATTCCTGATATATATCCTTTCAAAGAAGAGAAATGTCGGACGGCATTTCTCTTTTTGCTTAACCCTTTCACACATAAGAGAATTTGATTTTTCAAATTAGATTTGAAAGAAATTGCGTTGGATTACAGCAAATAAGCGAGAAATTACATAGAGCAAAATCAGAGGCTGAATTATGTTTGATGTTAATAAAAACAGTAATAAACCGATTCCGAAAAAATTGATTGCATACGGATTTAAGAATATCGATGAACTTTATATTTATCGTACCGACATAAGCAACGGTGAATTTGAACTCACGGTACAAATAGATATGAATGGCAGAGTAGATACTCATCTTGTAGAAAAGGAGACAGGGGAGGCGTACACCCTTTACAAGACCGACGCTTCAGGTACATATATAGGCAGGATTAGAGATGAAATCGACCAAACTTTGAGTGATATTTTTAAGGAATGCTTTGAAACATCTGTTTTCAAAATGCCTCAGACACAGAGAGTTATAAAATTTATCAGAGAGTCTTACGGAGATGAACTTGAGTTTCTTTGGCCTGCATCTCCGCACAATGCTGTTTGGCGCAGAAAAGATAGTCAAAAATGGTACGGTGCAGTTTTAACGGTACAAGGGAATAAAATCGGACTTGAAACAGAAAACACCGAGGAAATTATTGACTTGCGAATGAATCCTGCCGAAGCAGAAGCTGTCTTGTCAAGAGCAAACTATTATCCCGGCTGGCATATGAACAAGAAAAGCTGGTTCACTTTAGTGTTAGACGGAAGTGTGACGGATGAGGAACTAAAGATAAGGATAGCAGAAAGCTATGAGCTGGCAGGAAAATAGAGAGTTATTCAGATGATACATAAATCTGTTTCATTCTGAACGATTAAAACTATCACAATCTAAAGCACAAAATATTTGTTGATTTAGAAGCAAAACTCTTGAAATGAGTAGCTATTTAGAATATAATAAATCTATATCTTTAAAGGAGAGGTGTAATGATATGTCAGGTAATGTCAGGCCCGAAACAATGGAAAGAATCACTACTAAGGCACTTGCAGAGAAGTTTATTGAGGAGCAAGTTGCTGAGGTCAGAGCAACAGTAGGAGATAAGAAGGTTCTTCTCGCACTTTCCGGCGGCGTAGATTCTTCCGTAGTAGCAGCACTTTTGATCAAAGCAATTGGCAAACAGCTTGTCTGTGTTCATGTTAACCACGGACTTATGCGTAAAGGTGAGAGCGAGCAGGTTATTGAGGTTTTCAAGAATCAGCTTGACGCAAACCTAATTTATATTGATGCTACCGACCGTTTTCTCGATAAGCTTGCAGGTGTAGTCGAACCTGAGCGCAAGAGAAAGATTATAGGCGGCGAGTTTATCGAAGTATTCAACGAAGAGGCTCTTAAGCTTGAGGGGATTTCTTTCCTTGCACAGGGCACAATCTATCCAGATATTCTTGAGAGCGACGGCGTAAAGGCTCATCACAATGTAGGCGGACTTCCCGAGGATATGAAGCTTGAGCTTGTTGAACCTGTTAAGCTTTTATTCAAAGACGAGGTTAGAGTTGTAGGTTCTGCACTTGGTCTTCCTGACGAGATGGTTTACCGTCAGCCCTTCCCCGGTCCCGGACTTGGTGTTCGTTGCCTCGGTGCAATCACCCGCGATCGCCTTCACGCACTCCGTGAGGCAGACGCAATTCTCCGAGAAGAGTTTGATAATGCCGGCCTTGCAGGCAAGGTATGGCAGTATTTCATTGCAGTTCCCGATATTAAGTCCGTAGGCGTTAAGGATTCAAAGCGCTACGAGGGTTGGCCCGCAATCATCCGCGCAGTTAATACCACCGACGCAATGACCGCAACAATTGAGGAGATTCCCTACGAACTTCTCCATAAAATCACAGACCGCATTACTCACGAGGTTGACGGAATCAACCGTGTCCTGTACGACCTCACTCCAAAGCCCATCGGCACCATCGAGTGGGAATAAATCGTAAAGTCTGAAAAACCGCATAAACAAAGGATTTTCGGCTTAAAAATTCCCGATTTGATAGCAAAATGATAGCAGACTGCAAAACGCATTTATTGTGTGTTCCCTGCGGTTTGCGGGTACAATTATCTTAATAAATTCTAAAAAGGCATTACTGACTTTTGCAGTCGGTAATGCCTTTTTTTGTGTTTATTTTATAAATGATTTAATTAGTGCCCAAAAAGCATTCCATCCCATAACTATTGCCATAATTCCACTTACAAAACTTACAGTGGTAACAATAAAATTGATAATCTTTAGAATCGGGTTCTTTTTGATTTTTGTGCTACTTTCTGCTGATATAAATCCAAACCATTTTAACAGTAGCACTGGCAAAGAAATTATAAGTTTAACTCCTTCAGCAAAGTCTGAAAAAGGATTTTTAAGACTCCTTTTGATTTTTTCTTCGGCAAGTTTTAGAGTGCCTAAATGTCGAAGAAACATATCATCACAATCTTGAACTGCTTGGTTCCATCTTTCCATCAAGATGATATTGCTTTGATTTCTTATAACATTGCGGGTTTCAGGCAAAAAGTTTACAAGTAATTCGTAATTGTTTGTTGCATATCCTTTTAGATTATCTTGAACATAAGCATATACACCGTCTGCACCTAACTCATATTGCATTTCTTTTACTTTTTCGGTTAGCTCGTGATAAACACTTTGATTAAAATTGCGGTTTGTGAAAAGTTCATTTATAAAGCTAATAAACTTATTGCGGTATTCATGTGTAAATTCATATCTGCTATGAATATCACCGAGTTCTAAAAATTTTGATACAAAACCGATTATAGCAATACCCAACAGAATCCCAATTGGTATAAGTTTATCCATATTATTTATCCTCTTTAGTGTTTATCACATTACTTGCAGGATAGTTATAACGCCAATTATCGTATTCCTCTTTTGAGATTTCGCCGTTTTTCAGCTTTTCAGCCTGTTCTTTCCAAGCAGTGAACATTTCAA
>JBJEOT010000071.1:0-17082 GCA_051880855.1 Ruminococcus sp. | reverse complement strand
CAATAAAGAATATGTATTTTGACACACGCTACTATGAAAATATCACTATGCCCGGAGGCTTTTACGATGCACTCAGAATTGAAATCGGCAAGGCAGAGGGCAAGAATTGGTGGTGCGTGATGTATCCCTCTCTCTGTCTTTACTCTGCATCTGAGTCCGATACCCTACAGGAGTCAATGGATAAAGAGGAATACGGTATTTTAACTTCAACCGACGAATATCAGTTCAGGCTTAAAATCGTTGAACTGTTTGCCGATTTTTGCAACAGACTCAAAGGCAATTGAATGAATTATTATTGATATAGTTACCTTAACGAAAGGAGTGATTATGTGCTGAGGCTTATACTGGGCAGAAGCAAAAGCGGAAAATCCGAATATCTAAAGAAGTACTTGTGCGATAAAGCTCTCGAAGGAGAGACAAAGCTTTTGATGATTGTACCCGACCAGCAGAGCTTTGATACAGAAAAGGCGTTTCTGGAGCTTTTGGGACCTCAAAGAGCGCAGTCTGTTACTGTCTTAGGATTCAGAAGATTATGCGACTGTGTTTTTGAGAGAGTAGGCTATATTAAAGGAACTTTAGCCGATGAGTGTACCCAAACACTTCTGATGAGCCTTGCCCTTTCCGAGACCGCCGACAGCCTCAGAGTTTACTCTGAAAAGGCTGAAACCGCGGCGCTTATCTCAATGATGATGTCTCTTCGCACAGAGCTCAAGCGCTCCAAGGTAAACGCTGAAGAAATCCTTAACGCCGAGTGTGAGGATAACCCAATACTCAGAAATAAGCTTTACGATGTTTCTCTTGTTATGTCTGCCTATGATGCGCTTCTTGAAAACACCTTCGAAGACCCTGACGGTGAGCTTTCTATCGCCTGCGATTACCTAAAAGCTCACAGGTTTTTTGAAGGCTTTACCGTTTGTATAGATTCTTATTTGAGCTTTACTCAGCTTGAGTTTGACATTGTTGAACAGCTCCTGCTTCAAAGCGCAGAGGTGCTTGTGTCACTTTCCTGTGACGGAGTTACTCACAGCGAAGGTATTTTTTCTCCTTCTGAGGACACAGCCTCAAAGCTCAAAGCCTGTGCCAAGAAGAACAATATTTCTGTTGCCTTACCTTATGTCTGCGACTATAAGGGTTTCTTCAAATCTCAGGAGCTTACATATATCGAGGAGAATGTCTTTGCCTCTCTTGCCGACAGCGCCTATTCACCTGAGGTATTGCCCAAGGCAGAAGATGTAAAAATATACTGTGCAAGCGATGCTTATGATGAAGCTGACTTTGTTGCCCGCAGCATCCGCCGACTTACAATGGAGGGCTTCAGGTACCGTGATATCGCCGTCGTATCCCGAAAAATGTCAAGGTATACCGGAGTCCTTGACAGAGCTTTCGATAAATACGGCATTTCTTACTTTATGGATTCTCCGAGGGATATACTGTCCTCGCCTTTGATGAAGCTTGTAGTATCGGTATTTGATGCTGTTCTCAACTCCTTTGACAAGGATTCGGTGCTGAATATCCTGAAATCCGGACTTGTTTGCGTTGATCCCGTAGATGTCTCACTCTTCGAAAACTATCTTTTTACTTGGGGTATATCGGGAGCAAGACTTCTTTCTGAGTTTACTGCAAATCCCCGTGGCTTTGCAGATGAAACAACTACCGATGACCTGCTTGAGCTTTCAAAGGCAGAAAGCGTCAGAAGAGCTGTTATTGAACCCTTGCTTAGGTTCCGTGAGGCTTTGAAGGATGTCACCGCTGAGGATATTTCCCGAGAATTGCTCAAACTCTTTGACTCATTGAAAGTGAAAGAGAGCATTGAGCACCTTTGCGATGAGCTTGATAATAACGGCGAGCATCAGTTGAGCGAGGAACAGGTTCGCCTGTGGGAGATTTTTGCAGACTCCTTAGACAGAGCTGTTACCGTAATGGGGCAAAGGCGCATTACCTTAAGACGCTTTGCGGACTTACTCAAGCTTCAGTTTTCTCATCTTGATATAGCTTTTATTCCCAAAGCTCAAGACCAGGTTACAGTCGGTGACATAGAGCGCCTGAGACTAAATAACACAAAGGTTGTCTTTTTGATAGGCGCCGTAGAGGGTGAATTCCCCGGTATAACACCCTCAAGCGGTATATTTACTTCTTCCGAGCGTAACTTCCTCACAGAGCTTGGCTTGCTTACGGATAATTCACCTCAGCTTACCTTCACCCGTGAAAGATATCTTTGCTACTATGCGCTTACAAGCGCTTCCGAGAAGCTTTACCTAAGCTATCCCGCGTCAACGCTTACAGGTGCGGAGCTTTATCCCTCTGAGATTATTTCCGAGGTGCAGTCTCTCTTTGAAGGTATTGAATTTACTACCTTTGAAACCGTTCCCGCTATTGATAAGGTCTGGGCAAAAAAGCCTGCTTTTTCTTTTTATGCCGGCAGACTTAATTCCACCGATGCCTTAACCGCTGCGCTTTCTCGCTATTTTAGCTCAGACGGTGATTTCAAATCCTCTCTTAAGGCTCTCAAAAAAGCCTTGAAGCATGAGCCCTTCTCTATGAAAGAAAAGGAGAGTCCACAGCTTATTTACGGCAATGAATTCAGACTTTCTGCCTCGCAGGTTGAGCAGTATCACCTTTGCCGTTTTAAGTATTTCCTCAATTACGGACTTCGTCTTCGCGAGCGCAGAGCCGCGTCAATCGATGCAATGGAGTACGGTTCCTTTGTTCACTTCATTTTGGAAAATTTCATTAAAAAATATCCCAAAGATGAGATGTGCAAAATGAATGACGAAGCAATCGAAAGTGAAGTAAACCGCATTGTTGATGAATATGCAAGCCTTCATTTCGGAGGCACCGAGGACAAGTCCTCTCGGTTTATTTATCTTTACCGCCGTGTCAGCTACTCGGCAAAGCTTTTAGTCAAGCATATCATTGAGGAGCTCTCTCAGAGCGAGTTTATACCTTGCGCCTTTGAGCTTTCAATCGGCGAGGATGTCCCTGCTTATACACTTGATTTGCCTGAGGGACTCAGAGTGATAATACGCGGTAAGGTTGACAGAGCAGATATACTCGATAAAAACGGTAAGAAATACATAAGAATAGTTGACTATAAAACAGGCTCTAAGGTCTTCAGTCTATCTGATGTAATGTACGGACTCAATTTGCAGATGCTTATATATCTCTCTGTTTTGAGCAGGGGTGATACCTCATATTTCGGCACGAAGCTTACTCCTGCCGGTGTACTGTATATGCCTGCCGTTGCCCCTGTGATTGAGGCGGCTTTTACCGACAGCAAGGATATTATCGAGAAAGAGCGCAACAAAAAGCTTAGAATGAACGGTTTGCTTCTTGATGACAGGGAAGTTCTTGCTTCAATGGATAAAGAGCTGACGGGCATTTATATTCCGGTATCAGCAAAGAACGATAAACTCAAGGGAACCGATAACCTTGCAACCTTGGTGGAGTTCGGCGCAATATTCGCAAAAATCGACGGCCTGATTACCTCTATGGCTCAGGAGCTTCATTCGGGCAAGGCAGATGCAACTCCCGCATCAGCTTCTTACGATGCCTGCGAATACTGTCCCTACAAAGGTATTTGCAATCATACAGAGGAGGACCCTGTAAAATATATTTGGAAGCTCGACAGGGACGAAATTCTCAAAGAGCTCGGTTTAGAACAAGAGGACGAGGAGGCGGCAGAATATGAGCAGAAACTGGACTGAAAATCAACGGCTTGCAATTGAAGCCCGCAGAGGCTCGCTCCTTGTCAGCGCCGCCGCAGGCTCCGGCAAGACAGCTGTTTTGGTTGAGCGTGTTATGAGAATGGTAACAGATACCGAGAATCCCGTGCCCATTGACCGCCTGCTGATTGTAACCTACACCCGTGCAGCTGCTGCTGAATTAAAAGAGCGCATTTCCTCAACACTTACAAAGCTCATTGCCGAAAATCCAGGTAATTCCTGGTACAGGAGACAGCTTGTCTGTCTGCCTTATGCCGGTATTTCAACAGTAGACAGCTTTTGCTCCGACTTGGTCAGAGAGTTCTTTCAGAGGCTCTCAATATCAGGCGACTACCGTATCGGCGAAAGCGGTGAGCTTGCTATACTTAAGCAGGATGCCTTGCGTGAGACCGCCGACAGATTATACACCGAGGGCGATGAACGCTTTTTCGATTTAGTAGAGGCGTTTTCCTCTTACCGCGACGATACAAAGCTCCATAACAATATTCTGAAGCTATACGAGTTTTTGCGTTCACATCCCTTTGCCGATGTTTGGCTTGCAGAAAAGCTTTCTTATTATCAGGATGCTCAGACTGCAACCGACAGCGTGTGGGGTAAGGTTATACTTGATTATGCAAAGTCGGCTACCGATTACGCAATTGATATCACAAACCGTTCTATCCGATTATTGGAAGAAGAGCCGGAGCTTATGAGCAAGGTTTCTGCTCTTATTGAGGGTGACCGAAACTTCTTCACCAATTTGAAGCATCTGCTTGAGGAAGGTACTTGGGATGAAATCGCAGATTTTGTAAGGTCGTTTGAAAACGGCATAATGCGTGCAAAGGGTTTTACAGACCATCCTGTCAAGCTAAAGGTTGCAGCTAACCGTGATATAGTAAAGGATACGGCAAAGCTCCTTCGTCAGCTCTTTTCTCAAAACGAAGCGGATTGTATGGCTGATATTCGCACACAGCTTCCTATTGTAGAAAAAATGTTTGAGGCGGTTATGCTTTTCGACCGCATATACTCCGAGCTAAAAGCAAAGAAAAATATTGCCGATTTCTCAGATGTTGAGCACTGGGCTTTGCAGCTTTTAGTCGAAAGAAACGAATCCGGCGAGATTACCGCAACCGATGTTGCAGAGCTTGTTTCTAGCCGTTACTCCGCTGTTATGGTAGACGAGTATCAGGACGCCAACGAGGTACAGGATATAATATTCGGCAGTGTCAGCAACAATGGAAAAAATCTCTTTGTAGTAGGCGATGTCAAGCAGAGCATCTACGGCTTCCGTCAGGCTATGCCTGATATCTTTTTAGGCAGAAAAAACGCTCTGCCTTTATATAGCGAGGAAGAGGACAACTATCCTTCAAAAGTAATTTTAGAGCGAAATTTCAGAAGCCGAAAGGAAGTCACGGATTTTGTCAATTTTGTCTTTACCGCCCTTATGTCTGTTGAAGCAGGGGGACTTAAATACAATGACGAAGAAAAGCTCTTTGCAGGAGCAAGCTTTCCCGAAGCGAAGTCACCCTGCGTTGAGATGCATCTTCTGGATTTAGATGAATTTGAAGAAGAAACTACCGCCCATGTTGCCGAGGCAAGGCATATAGCCTCTGTTATTCTGCGTATGTGCAAAGAAAGCTTCATCACAGAGAACGGCTCAGAGCGCCATCCTCAGTTTGGAGATTTTGCAATTTTGATGCGGAATATGAGCTCCTATGCCGATACATACATAACAGAGCTTAGGCGTATGGGTGTGCCTGCAGTTTGCGATGCTTCAGCCGGCTTTTTGGGAACAGGTGAAATCACTCTTGCCGCTGACTTTATAAGAGTTGTTGATAACCCTGTTCAGGATATTCCCTTAACGGCTGTTCTGATGTCGCCCATATACGGCTTTACTCCCGACGATATGGCTCACATAAGAGCAGCTAAAAGGCGGGCGCCTATGTATTTTGCCTTAAAGGAATATGCCGACTCCGGCAATGTTAAGGCAAAGCGCTTTATTTCCGAGCTTGATTATCTTCGAAGCCTTGCCGTTACTCTGCCGGCAGACAGTTTCATCAATAATCTATATGACCGCACAGACCTGATGCCCGTTGCAACTGCTCTCTTCGGCAAATCCGCCGAGGGCAACCTTAGACTTTTTTCGGAGTACGCCTCGGATTACGAGCAGGGTCAGTCTAAGGGAATAGGCGCTTTTATCAGATATATAGACAGGCTTATCGCAGAAGGCTCAGACCTTGAAGCTGTACACTCTACTGCTCAGAACAGCTTAAACGCAGTCCGTCTTATGACAATTCATTCAAGCAAGGGCTTGGAATTCCCTGTGTGTATACTTGCCAACACCGCTCTTAAATTCCGTACTGACTCAAGCGAAAATGTACTTCTCCACTCTAAGTACGGCTTTGCAAGTAAGCGCAGAGATATGAACACATCTGCAAGCTACACTACTATGCCCCGTGAGGCTATCGCTGCCGAGATTCAGCGTAGCGAGAAATCCGAGGAGCTTCGTGTTCTCTATGTTGCTATGACAAGAGCCAAAGAGAGGCTTCTGATGTTCTCATCCAAAAAGCACCTAAGAAAATACCTTGCCGACTTAAGCTCGGTTTTGATTTCAGATTCCGTAGTGTCGCCCTATGTTGTCCGCAGCGCAAAAAGTCTCAGCGACTGGCTTGTCACCTGTGCCTTACTGCATCCCAATGCCGATAACCTCAGAGATTATGCAGGCGTAGACAGACCTGAGAGCTTCATCTGCGACAACACAGGCAACTTCAGTGTTCAGATAATCGATAGCGAAGATTATGACATAGACAGCTCTGAGGATTCACTCACCTCTGAAATTATTTATGAGGAGACTTCAAATGGGGTAGAGGAGACTGTCAAAGCTCGGTTTGAGTATCAGTATCCGTATGAAGCGTTGACTTGCTTGCCTCAAAAGGTTACTGCGTCAGAGCTTGCGCATAAGCACAGCCCAAAGCATTTCTCGCGAATTCTCAAAACGCCTGCTTTTGTGAAGGATACTCCGGCTCTCGGCACAGTAAGAGGTACAGCTATGCACCGCTTCCTTGAAAAATGTGATTTTGCATCAGCACGAAGAGATATCAAAAGCGAGATAAATAGGCTGGTCGAGACAAATAATCTCACAGGTTCCGATGCACAGCTACTTGATGTTGAGGGACTTCTTCGCTTTGTAAACAGCGACATTGTCACCCTTGCTCTTGAAACAGGCACATATTTCAGAGAGTACCGCTTCACAGTCAATATGCCTGCCGCGATGGCAGACAGTACCTTGCCGCAAGAGGCGCTCAGTACCTCTGTGATTTTGCAGGGGGCGGTTGATTTGGTTGTTATTGACAGCGATGAAGCTTATGTGGTAGATTATAAAACAGACAGAGTAAAAAGCACCGACGAGCTTCTTTCCATGTATTCTAAACAGCTTGAGCTATATAAGTACGCCGTTGAGAAGGTGCTGGATAAGAAGGTTAAGAAATGCTGCATCTACTCTGTTCACCTATCGGAAATACAGGAGGTATTGATGTGAAAAAAGCAGTTTCTTTTGCACTGGTATTTGTGTCTCTTTTTATGTGCCTGACAGTTGCCTTTGCCGGCATATCTTTCTCTGAGGCTGTTCTGTATTTGGGCGACGCTGACTTAAGCGGAGATGTTAATATTAAGGACGCAACCCTTATTCAGAAGCACGCAGCAAATATTTCTTATATTGCTGATGATGTTCTCTTTGTTGCTGATGCCGATAAAGACGGCAGCGTCAATGTTAAGGACGCAACAGCGATTCAAAAGTTTTTGACAAACTTGCCTGTGGATTTTCCTATCGGTGAGAAAATTGTTTCAGATTCAACCTTGCCGACAGAAACTGAGCCTAATGCAACTACTGTTCCCGTAACCGTACCGACCGAACCGGAAATAATCACTGCCCCCGTAACCGAGGCAACCGAGCCTGTTTCAACACCCACAGAGTCCGAGGAGGAAAAAATGGATACCAACATTACTATTTATTTTTCTAATAATGTAAGCTGGCAAACAGTCAACGCCTATCTTTATAAAGAGGGCTCAGATACACAGAATGCTCCTTGGCCCGGCAAGGCTATGAAGCTTATCGGTACCAACGACTACGGTGAGCAGATTTATAGCATTGATGTTGATGTTTCCGAGTTTAACCGAGTAGTTTTTAACAACGGTTCAAGTCAGTCTATGAATGCCGCACTCTCCGTTGCAAGCTCGGGCTTTTATATTACAACTCAAACTCCAAAGAAAAGTATGGGTATTGGACTTTACGCTTTTGATGAAACCGACTACGGCAAAATAAAAACTGTTACTCTCGATTTCCCTGCATGCGGTAAAACGGCTGCATATAAAAAACCCATCTATATTTGGACTCCCAAGGGATACGATCCTTCAGATACCTCCAAGAAATATCCTGTGATCTACCTTCTCGACGGACAAAACCAGTTTGGAGATGATGCTCCCTATAACGGTGGATGGGCAAGTGATGAAGTAATCACCTCTCTTATGAAAAACGGCGGTGAGGGAGTAATCCTTGTAGGCATTGATAACACAAAAAGCCGTGATAATGAGCTTACTCCCGATTTAGGACCAGTCCCTGCAGATCAGCTTGCAATGGGTGATTTCGGTGTGCGCACCGGTGATGAATTTGCAGATTTCGTAGCAAATAAGGTTGTACCTTATATTAACGCTAACTATAACACAAGTACTGATGTCTCCGACAACTACATCGTTGGCAGTTCCTCAGGAGGACTTGAGGCTTTCTACATCGGCATGGAGTACATGGACAAATTTGGAGGAATTGGTGCAGTTTCACCTGCATTCTTGCTTTTCGAGAAAGGAACTTGGGACGGATATCTCGGTAAATTTGATTTCACAAATGCCGATAAGCTTCCGCGTATATATTTCTACAACGGAGGAGGCGATTCTCTTGAGAAGATGCTCCTGCCCGACGCTGAAGCAATGCCTAAGTGGCTCAAATCCCTTGGCTATCCTCAAGATAAAATGACCTTTGTTTACGAAGAAAGCTTTGCCCACAACGAAGCCGCCTGGAGATGTATGATGCCTGAGATTGTCTCTTGGCTCTTAGATCTTTAATTTGACTTGTTCATCGGATATAAAGAAACGCCGCTGACTGTTTTGTCAGCGGCGTTTGCTGTGCTTTTGCATAAAAAGTGTTATGTGGGTAATCATCTGTTTCTTAAACTAAATCTTAATCCGTTCATTCCTTGTGTAACTAATCTTAATTGAATCCACATTTTTGTTGTGCATATGCACGCTTTGAACAAGCCCTATTCCAAAGTAAAGACACATTGCCGAAGTGCCTCCTGCACTGAAGAAGGGGAGAGTAATACCGATAACAGGCAAAAGTCCCAATACCATACCGATGTTGATGATTGTCTGCGAAGCAATCAGACCAAACATTCCGTAGCACAGGTAAGAGCCGAGCTCGTCTCTTGCTTTAGTGGCGTTAATGAAGATAATCACAACAATTGCGAGAAGAATGAACAGGAGTGTCAAGCATCCGATAAATCCAAGCTCTTCACCTGCAACCGAGAAAATAAAGTCATTTTCCTGTTCGGGCACATATCCGATGCCGGTTCGGTAGCCGTTGCCGATGCCGTAGCCTGTAAGCTCACCGGAAGCAATGGAAACCTTGCCTTGATACTGCTGATATCCGTAATCGGTAAGTGCGTTGCCGTCAATGTCGGCAAGTGCAAGAATCCTGTGTCTGTGCTCCTCGTTCATAACAACATTCCAAAGCAGTGGAATACCTATTGAAACCGCGCAGAGAAGAATGATAAAGTACCTTGCCTGAACACCTGCCGTAAACATCATAATTAGCATAACAAAAGCGAAGATAAGCGCTGAGCCGTCATCACCCTGAAGATGAATGATTATTATGGGAAATCCCGCGTGACATAAAAGTCCCAGAACACCTAATAAAGTGGTGAGTCTTCCTGTCTTTTTAAGAAAGTCCAGATGCTTTGCAAAGGTCACAATGAAGAAGATTTTAATCAGCTCGGAAGGCTGGAAGGTAAGTCCGCCGGGGAGTCTGAGCCACGCAGTGTCATCAGTACCCTCAACAGTAATGCCAAAGAGGAACACTGCCGCAAACAGCAAAACCGAGGTAATCGCCAGAAGATACCAGTACCTGCCGATGTACTCATAGTCAACCATAGAGAGAATTATCGCCACTGTATAGCCGATAAGCGCCGCCAAAAGCTGAGTCTTTACAAAGCTTCCGCCTGCTCTTTCAACACTTGAAAGCAGGAGTATTCCGTAAGTAGTTGCACAAAAGGTAAATAGCCAAAGAAGCTTATCAGTATTCTTGATGTAATCTCCTATAAGAGAAAGCACTTTCTTCATCCGATCACCGCCTAAAGCCAAGAGAGTGCTGTGTCAATTCATTGTCAGACATATATTATATTAAAACAAACAAAAAATATCAAGACGCATAGTGATAAAAGTTGAGAAAAAAACTTGCAGTTGTGTGTCGCAGATGCTATAATTAACACGATATTGTAAAAATTTCAAAAATAATGGGATTATTTACACAATAATTTCTGCAAAGGAGCGTGCTTTTATGCTTTCAGATATACAGATTGCACAGCAGACCGAACTCAAACCGATTTCTGATATTGCAAAATCTTTGGGAATCAGCGAATTGGAGCTTGAGCCTTACGGCAGATACAAGGCAAAGCTCAGCGATGCGCTGTCAGAGCGCCTTCAGTCAAGACCTGACGGCAAGCTTGTACTTGTAACTGCTATCAATCCCACTCCTGCCGGTGAGGGCAAGACAACTACTACCTGCGGTTTGGGACAGGCTATGGCGAAAATCGGAAAGAACGCCATCATTGCTCTCCGCGAGCCCTCTCTCGGCCCTGTATTCGGCGTTAAGGGCGGTGCTGCCGGCGGAGGTTACAGCCAGGTACTTCCTATGGAGGATATCAACCTCCACTTCACAGGCGATATGCACGCAATTACCTCAGCAAACAACCTCCTTTGCGCTCTGATTGATAACCACATTCAGCAGGGTAATGCCTTGGGAATTGACCAGCGCAGAATACTTATTAAGCGTTGCCTTGATATGAACGACAGAGCCCTGCGAAATATTGTAGTAGGTCTCGGCGGTAAGGTTAACGGCGTCCCCCGTGAGGACGGCTTTGTAATCACCGTCGCTACTGAGGTTATGGCAATTCTCTGTCTTGCAGACGATTTAAGCGACCTTAAGAAGCGCCTTGGCAGAATTCTTGTTGCCTATAACTACGCCGGCGAGCCTGTTTTTGCTAAGGATTTGAAGGCAGAGGGTGCAATGACCGCACTTCTCAAGGATGCCTTAAAGCCTAATCTTGTGCAGACTATCGAGGCCACGCCTGCAGTTATGCACGGAGGTCCCTTTGCCAATATTGCTCACGGCTGTAATTCAGTCCGCGCAACCAAGCTTTCACTTAAGCTTGCAGATTACTGCATTACCGAGGCAGGCTTCGGCTCTGACTTGGGTGCAGAGAAATTCTTTGATATCAAGTGCCGTTATGCAGGGCTCAAACCCTCTGCCGTAGTAGTTGTTGCTACTTGCCGTGCACTTAAATATAACGGCGGTGTTGCAAAGAATGACACAGCCGTTGAAAACCTCGACGCCCTCAAGAAGGGTATTGTAAACCTTGGTGTGCATATCGAGAATATGCGTAAGTATCAGGTGCCCGTGGTTGTAGCAATCAACCGCTTCCTGTCTGATTCACAGGAAGAGCTTGACTATATTAAGGAATACTGTACCGAAAAGGGAGCAGAGTTTGCTCTCTCCGATGTCTTTGCAAACGGCGGTGAGGGCGGTAAGGAGCTTGCGCTCAAGGTTGTTGAGGCTTGCGAAAAGCCCTCTGACTTTAAGCCGATTTATGCCGACGACCTTACAATCCGCGAGAAGATTGAAACCGTTGCAAGAGAAATTTATCGTGCAGACGGCGTTAATTTCACAGCTGCCGCTGAGAAAGCTATGAAGGAAATCTCCGCCTTAGGCGGCGACAAGCTTCCTGTTTGTATCGCAAAAACTCAGTATTCACTGTCAGACAACCCGACTCTCTTAGGAGCGCCGACAGGCTTTACGGTTACGGTTCGTGATATGAAGCTGTCAAACGGCGCAGGCTTTGTTGTCGTCTATACAGGTGACATTATGACAATGCCCGGCTTGCCCAGGGTACCTGCTGCCGAGAAGATTGATGTTGATGAAAATTCAGCTATTACAGGACTTTTCTGATATGAGCGACTATATCTCTCGAAGCGTAGAGGATACAGAGGCTTTTGCAAAAAAACTTGCCGAAAACCTCAAGGGCAACGAAGTAATTGCACTTTTCGGCGACTTGGGCGCAGGTAAAACAACCTTTACCCGTGGATTGTGCGAAGCTCTCAATATCCGTTCAGGTGTGCACAGCCCGACCTTTGCCATTGTCAACGAGTATCACGGCAAATTCCCTGTATATCACTTCGATATGTATCGGATTACCGATGAAGATGACCTTTACTCCACAGGCTTTTACGATTACTTAGGCAAGGGAATAATTATAATTGAGTGGAGTGAAAATATTATAGACTCCATTCCCGAGGACGCCATCCGCCTCAAGCTCTCATACGAGGAAGACGGCAATGCTCGGAGAATTCAAAGGATGTTCAGTTAATGCTTATTTTGTCTATGGATTCCTCTGCGACCGCCGCTTCCGCTGCGCTTACAGAGGACTCAAAAATACTCGGTGAGTTCTATGTAAATACAGAATTCACTCATAGCCGTACCTTGGCTCCCATGATTGATAATCTGTTAGAGACAACCGGAAAGACCGTTTCCGATATCGACCTTGTCGCCGTTTCCTCAGGCCCCGGTTCCTTTACCGGTGTCCGCATCGGAGTATCCGTAGCTAAGGGTATAGCTTTTGCCGATGACCTTGACTGCATATCTGTCTCAACGCTTGAGTCAATGGCTTATAATCTGATTTTAACCGATTGCGTTGTGTGTGCCGTAATGGATGCAAGACGCAACCAGGTTTATAATGCTATGTTCAGAATCAAGTACGGCGAGGTTATTAGACTTTGCGAAGACAGGGCAATCTCGCTTGAGGAGCTGAAAGCCGAGGTAGGGGAGAAATACAAGGGCGAAAGAATTATCCTTGTGGGTGACGGCTCAAAGCTGACTATGCGTGAGCTTATGAGCTTAGACGCTCCGATTGAGCCAGCACCCGATCTGCTTCTTTTCCAGAGAGCATCCTCTGTTGCTCTTTGCGCCAAGGCTCACCTTGATGCAGGCGATAAGCCTAAAAAAGCCGCAGAGCTTCTCCCTTCATATCTCAGACTGTCCCAGGCAGAGCGAGAGAGAAAAGAAAAAGAATCAGCTTCTGCTGATAATAATGAATAAAGAATATTTATGAGGTGTTATTATGATAGCAATAGCTTGCGACCACGGCGGCATTGACATTAAAAATGCAATCATCAAGTCGTTTGACGAAAAAGGTATTGAATACAAGGATTTCGGCACATATACCGCCGACAGTGTAGATTATCCCGAATATGCATACAAAGCTTCAAAAGCAGTCGCAGAGGGAGAGTGTGAAAAAGGCATCATCTGCTGCGGTACCGGTATCGGAGTTTGTATGGTTGCTAACAAGGTCAAGGGTGTTCGCGCCGCCACTGTTACCAACGAGTTCTGTGCAGAGATGACCCGCCGTCACAATGATGCTAATGTGCTTTGTATGGGCGGAAGAGTCATCGACGGTGAAACTGCAGTTCGCCTTGCCGATATTTTTATTACAACACCTTTTGACGGCGACCGCCACACAAGGCGCGTTGAAATGATTAAGGAAATCGAGGCAAAAGAGTAATTTGCCTTCAATAAATTTAAGGAGTTTTTGTTATGGAAAACAATGTAACAGTTTTTGACCATCCTCTGATTCAGCACAAGCTTGCAATTCTCAGAGATGAAAATACCTCAACCAATCAGTTCCGCGAGCTAATATCGGAGATAGCCATGCTTATGTGCTACGAGGCAACCCGTGACCTTCCTCTTGAGGATGTTGATATCGTTACCCCGATGTGCAAGGCTAAGGCTAAAATGATAAAGGGTAAGAAGCTTGCTTTTGTGCCCATTCTACGCGCAGGCTGCGGTATGCTCGATGCAATGCTCAAGCTGGTTCCCTCTGCAAAGGTAGGTCACATCGGACTTTACCGTGACGAGGTTACTCATCAGCCTCACGAGTATTACAACAAACTCCCCAGAGATATCAGCGAGCGTGATGTTTTTGTTCTCGATCCTATGCTTGCAACAGGCGGAAGTGCTGTGGATGCAATCACAATGATTAAGAAGCAGAATCCCCGTTCTGTCAAATTCCTTTGCATTATTGCAGCGCCCGAGGGAATAACAGCTCTAACCGAGGCACACCCGGATGTACATGTGTACTGTGCCGCTAAGGATGAATGTCTCAATGAAAACTGCTACATCATCCCCGGACTCGGCGATGCCGGGGACCGTATCTACGGCACAAAGTAAAGATTTACTATCCAAATATATGCAATTAGCGCAAAACGGCAAAGCTTCGGCTGTGCCGTTTTTTCTTTTCAAGAAATAAATGTAGCAGTATCTACAAAATATTATTAACTTTGCAGTAAGTACTTATTTATCTGCAAAAAAATCCCCGTAAACGATTGAATTATTTTTCAAAGTGTGTTAAAATTTTAACAATAAAATGGGGAAGGATGCGAAACTGAATTTCAGTATCGGTTTTTCCTGCTGATTGGCACATTATTTATCAGGGTGCTGAAAACATTTTTTTATATTTAAGTGAGGTAAGAGTATGTACAAAATTACAATTTTAGGCAGCGGAAATGTAGGCTCTACAATTGCCTACACACTTACTACCGCAGGAACAGCTTCAGAGATAGTTATGATTGATATCAATGACAAAAAATCTCTCGGCGAAGCACTTGATATCCGTCAGGGAACACCTTTCTGCAATCCGTGTACTGTCTATGCAGGCAGCTACTCCGACGCAGTTGATTCCGATATTGTTGTTATCACTTCCGGCCTTGCCAGAAAAGCTGACCAGTCAAGACTCGACCTTGCACAGGCAAATGTTGATGTTCTTAAGTCAATAGCTCCCCAGATTCTCAGATATGCACCTAATGCAATGTATGTTATCGTCAGCAACCCTGTTGATATTATGACCTATGCATTTCACAAGTACGCAGGTCTTCCCGACAGACAGATCATAGGTTCAGGTACAATTCTGGATACCTCCCGTCTGCGTTCAAGAATTTCCGAATACTATTCTGTAAATCAGCAGAATGTTCACGCTTATGTTTTGGGGGAGCACGGCGATTCTTCCTTTATTCCTTGGTCAATTGCCAATATCTCCAATGTTCCTATTGAGCAGTACGCAGATTGTCTTGTTAATAAAGAAGCTAAGTATTCCTATTTTGACAAGCAGCAGGTAGAGGAGTATGTAAGAAGCTCCGGTGCTAAGGTTATTTCCCGTAAGGGTGCAACCTTCTACGCTGTTTCTATGTCTGTTGCTCACATCTGCAAGTGCCTGCTCAGCGGTATCGACACAACCCTCACAGTGTCCACAATGCTCCACGGTGAGTACGGCATCAGTGATGTTTGTCTGAGCCTTCTTAACATCGTAGGCAATAAGGGTGCCCATTCCAAGGTTATGCTTCCCCTTAATGATGAAGAACTCAAGGCACTTCACCACAGCGCAGATACCTTAAAGGGAATTATCGGTCAGATTTCAATCTGATTTTTATATCATATAAGGAGAAGAACAATGGATTACCGTATAGAACACGATTCTATGGGCGAGGTAAAAGTACCCGCTGATGTACTCTGGGCAGCACAGACTCAGCGCAGCCACGAAAATTTTGAAATCGGCGTCGGTATTGAAACAATGCCTATGGAGATTATTCACGCTTTCGGTGTGCTCAAGAAAGCCGCCGCAATTGCTAACAATAAGCTGAAGCCCGAGAAGATGACAGAGGAAAAGCTCGCTGCCATTAAGGCCGCTTGCGATGAGGTTATGGCAGGCAAGCTCAACGCACATTTTCCTCTGGTAGTTTGGCAGACAGGCTCCGGCACACAGTCAAATATGAACTCAAACGAGGTTATTGCAAACAGAGCCAATCAGATTTTAGGCAAAAAGCTTGTTCATCCCAACGATGACTCCAATATGAGTCAGTCCTCAAACGATACTTTTCCCACGGCAATGCACATTGCAGCTGTACTCAGCATTGAGGATAAGCTTATCCCCGCAGTTAAAACCCTCATTGAAACCTTCAGGAAACTCGAAGAGGAGAACGAGGGGATTGTCAAGAGCGGCAGAACACATCTTCAGGACGCAACTCCCATTAAGTTCAGTCAGGAAATCAGCGGTTGGCGTTCAAGCTTGGAGCGTGATGTTGAGCTTCTTGAGCGTTCTGTTGTACCTCTTTATGAGCTGGCTTTAGGCGGTACCGCAGTCGGTACAGGTCTCAATACCCCCAAGGGCTTTGATACAGCCGTTGCCGCAGAGGTAGCAAATATTACAGGCAAGCCTTTTGTTACAGCTACCAACAAATTCCACGCTCTTACCTCAAAGGACGAGCTTGTGTTTGCACACGGTGCAATTAAGGCTCTCGCTTGCGATATGATGAAGATTGCCAACGATGTTCGCTGGCTTGCATCGGGTCCCCGCGACGGTTTAGGCGAGATTTTCATTCCGGAGAATGAGCCCGGCTCATCAATTATGCCCGGCAAGGTTAATCCTACACAGTGCGAGGCTGTCACCATGGTAGCGGTTCAGGTTATGGGCAATGATGTTGCTGTGAGTATGGCTGCTTCACAGGGCAACTTTGAGCTCAATGTATTTATGCCTGTTGCAATCTATAATTTCCTTCAGTCCTCAAGACTGCTTGCAGAGGCAATTACTTCCTTTAATAAAAACTGCGCGGTAGGCATTAAAGCCAATAAGGAGAAGATGCACCACAATCTCCATAATTCCCTTATGCTTGTTACTGCGCTCAATCCCTATATCGGTTACGAGAATGCCGCAAAAACCGCTAAAAAGGCATTCAAGGATAATATATCTCTCAAAGAAGCTTGCGTTGAGCTTGGCTTCTTAACTGCAGAGAGATTTGATGAGGTTTTCCATCCTGAAGAAATGGTTTAATATAAAGGCCTCAGAACTCAGTATTCCATATATCTATCGGAGGCGAAAGAATGATACTTAGTTATTTTCCGGGCTGTACTTTGAAGAACAAGGCAAAGGATCTTGATTTTTACGCAAGAAAATGTGCCGAGGTTCTGGGTATAACCCTCGAAGAAATTGATAATTGGCAGTGCTGCGGAGGT
>JBJEOT010000070.1:0-17475 GCA_051880855.1 Ruminococcus sp. | reverse complement strand
TGCAAGGTGCTCGTCTCTCCCGACGCAGGGGCTGACTCTGCCGCTTGGGAATATGTGCTTGACGCCGCCGACGAGAGAGGTGTAACCTTTGAAACGCCCGACGCTTTTGATACCTACTCTTTAGGCGGCGCTACCGTCACCGTGCTGTCGCCCTCAAAGGACAGCATATACAGCAACCTCAACGACTACTCCCTCGTCACAATGGTTGAGTACGGCGACACCTCGGTGCTTCTCACAGGAGATGCCGAAAAAACAGTTGAAAAAGAGCTTCTCAGAAGCGGTTATGACCTTTCTGCCGATGTGCTTAAATGCGGTCACCACGGAAGCAACACAAGCAGCTGCAAGGAGTTTTTAGATGCAGTAAGCCCCTCTGTCGCTGTAATCTCCTGCGGAGAGGGAAACGACTACGGGCATCCCCACAGAGAGGTGCTGGAACGCCTTGAAGAGCGCAGCATTCCTATTTGGCGCACTGACCAAGACGGCACCGTTGTTATGAGCACCGACGGCAAAAGCATCAGCATCAAAGCAGAACAAAAAGACGGCACAGCTCTTACTGCTTCTGCTGCCGAAAAGGAAGAAGCCAAAGACGGGAACACAGAAATCAGGCAGTATATGGGCAATAAAAACTCCAAGATTTTTCACAGCTCCGACTGTAAATCCGCAGCAAGAACAAAAGAGAAAAACAAGGTCTACTTTGAAAGCCGGGAGCAGGCTGTTTTAGAAGGCTACTCTCCCTGTAAGGAATGTAATCCATAATGAGTATTATTGAGAATCTACTGAAAGAAAAGTCCTCTTGGGAAAAGCTCAAGGAGTCCTCAGAGCCTGTAATAATCTACGGCACAGGCAACGGCGCAGACAGAGTTTTGGATGAATTTGAACGCCTTGGCATCAAAGCTTCGGGTGTTATTGCATCAAAAGGCTTTGTGCGAAGCAGAAACTTCCGAGGCTTTAGGGTGCAATCTCTTGAAGATATAGAAAATCAGTATTCAAGCTTCACTCTTGCTCTTTCCTTTGCTTCGGCTGTGCCTGAGGTTATGGATAACATCAAGAGGATTTGCGGCGCCCACAGGATTATTATGCCGGTTGTCCCTGTCTTCGGAAATCTGATGTTTAACAGAGAATACATAGAGGACAGCAAAGATGCCTTAAGTAAATCAATGGAGCTTCTCGCCGACGAAGAATCAAAAAGAGTCTTTGAGGGAATGGTGAAATTTCAGTATACCGGCGAGCTTTCTTACCTCTTTGAAATTGAAAGCTCAAGAGAAGACGCCCTTAAAAATCTTCTTTGTCTCGGTGACAAAGAAGATATGCTTGACTTGGGCGCTTACAGAGGTGATACCGTTGAGGAGATTATTTCTCTCTTCGGCGGCATTTCCTCCGCATTGTGCTTTGAGCCGGATGCAAAAACCTTCAGCAAACTCACAGCCTTTGCCGAAAGCAAGAAGAATGTAACTGCTCTCCCCTATGCCGTCTGGCACAGAGAAGAAGAGCTTAGCTTCAGCGGCGGCGGAGGCAGGCAGAGTGCACTCAGCACAGAGGGCAAACACTCTGTAAAAGCGGTTGCTGTGGATAGCATTATAGGCGAGCGGAAAATAACCTATGTTAAGGCTGATGTTGAAGGCACCGAGAAAGAGGCAATTTGCGGAATGAAAAATCTGCTGAGGACACAGAAGCCCAAGCTATCTGTTGCCGTGTATCACCGCACCGAGGATTTGTGCACCCTGATACCCATAGTCAAATCCGCAAACCCCGATTACAAAATCTATCTCAGGCATCACCCCTACATACCCTGCTGGGATACGAATTTATACTGCAAATAGATTTACTTCAAAAAGCAAAAAAGGCTGTAAAAACTTTCGTTTTTACAGCCTTTGATATTTTCAAACAGTCAAACTGTTCTATTGCCGGCAATAATACTTATTCAACTTCTAAAAGCTCGTATTCTCTTGTTCCGTATCCCAGCTTAGCTGCTGCTTCAATCGTATGTATACCGTTGCGGCTTTCGATTCTCTCGATTAAATGCTCCCTGCCGGGGTCATCGCAGCCGTATACAAGATCAATACAAGCCTGGTCAATCGCAATCGGATCGGTGGAAATAAGAATTCCGATATCATCAATACAGGGGTCTTCCGCCACCGCACAGCAGTCGCAGTCCACGCTCATATTTTTCATAACATTCACATAGATAACATTTCCCTTGAAATAATCTACCACCGAGCCTGCCGCATCTGCCATAGACTCCAAGAAAGAGTCGTGATCAGATGTCCAGATGTCCTCAGGCACTCCTGCGCCGTGGATATATGCTTTGCCGTAAGAGGATGCCACTCCAATGGACAACTGCTTCAGCGCACCGCCGTAGCCTCCCATAGGATGTCCCTTAAAGTGCGATAAAACCAGCATAGAGTCATAGTTTGCTATATTCTTACCCACATAGTTCTCACGAATGACCTTTCCCTTTGGATAATCCAGCTTCAAATCCGGTCCTTCAGCATCCAGCAAATCCACCGCAAAATACCTGTTCCAGCCGTGCTCCTCTAAAAGCTTCTGATGCTTCTCAGTAGTGTTTCGCTCGCCGTCATAAGCGGTATTGCACTCAATAACTGTGCCGTCTACATAATCTATCACAGGCTTCCAGAAATCAGGACCGAGAAAATTCTGGTTTCCTTTCTCTCCCGAATGGAGCTTAACAGCCACCTTGCCTGTTAATGTCTTGCCCAAAGCCTGATAAAGACTAAGCACTGCCTGAGGAGTAATTGTCCGGGAAAAATATACTTTTGCAGCCATACATTTTCTTCCTTTACTATTTGATAATCTGAATTTTATTCTGTGAGCATTGTGAACTCATAGTCACATCGCCCATTGATATCAAAGGCAGAAAAATACTGTTCCTCTAAGGGAATCCAGCGCTCGCGAAAGGTAGCCGCCGCTTTCTCTCCGTTTCTGCCTGCAATCCGCCTTATCTGTTCTTTCGGGTCAACGCTTAAAAATATGCGAATATCATAATAATCCCAAAGCGCAGGATGACAACTGTATGTTCCCTCCACAATTGTCACCGCCTTCGGCTTTACCTGTATGCTATCTGTAAAGCCCATTGTTTTGCAGTCAAACACCCGATAAGAAAACGCCTGTCCCTGCCTCAACGGCTTCATAACTTCTTCTGCAAACCGTTCGTAATCCACATTTCCTCCCGGCTGGCTCAGACGGTTCTTTGTGCGCTGTTCCGGTCTCAGAAAGAAATGGTCCATATGTATTACATTGCAGTTTATTTCTTCCGCTAATCTCAACGCCAATGTTGTTTTCCCCGATGCACATCTTCCGTCAAGCGCTATCAGCAACGGCTCTTTCCTTTTCCCTTGTATTTCCTGCAAAATCAGAGAAACTGTATTCTTCATTATCTAACGCTCCGTATTTGACTCTGACGCCTTGTGCGGTTCAAGGGGAACTATCCCCGTCTTCTTCAGAGCAAACATAATTGCCGGAATCAATGTAAGCTGAATCACTATTCCGGGAATAGCATTGAGGAAAGCTCCCGAAAGAAACATCTTCCAGGTAAACGCACTTCCGCCGATTCCGAGCAGAAGAGCCTCCACAGCGCCCCAGACAGCTCTGCCTGCAATCATTGCCGCAGCAATTGCCCGATATACCGCTCCCATACCTTTTCGGTTCGAACGGCTGTATATAAGTCCTGCAACTAAGCCGTATGCAGCCAGCTCAAATGCGATTGCCACCGCCATAGGATAAAGCACCGGCGCACCGAACATAGCAGATCGCAGCAAAGGCAGAATAAATCCCACTGCCACTCCACACTGCCAACCGCAAATAAGTCCGCAAAGGAAAACCGGCAAGTGCATTGGCAAAAGCATATTACCAATCTGCTGAATCTGACCTGTTAAAAACGGCAACAAGATTCCAAGTGCCAAAAACATCGCAGACAGCGCAAGCTTTTGGATATTCGTCTTCATATTCCTTCTCCTCCGCATTACCGCTTTGTATTTTTTCGTTACTCCCTTTCAGACACGGGTGATTTGTCCTCTGCTTCTTCGTCAAAGCCTTGCAAGCAACTGACAATCCATCAATACAGAAGCTTATCAATCAGCTTCATTTGCTCGTCGATAACCTCCTGAGTCAGAGGAATAAGGGCATGGTGCTTTATCATTGCCTCCAGAATCCACAGTATATGAGTTGCAACTGCCCTGGGGTTTTCGCAGTTAAACTCTCCTACGGCACAGCCTGACTCAATCATATCGGTAATTATTTCAATAGAGGTCAAGGCTCTCTTTACGAGTATCTCCTTGCCCTCTTTACTGTTGGCAGCAAACTCGGAGACTGCATTGTCAAATGACATCTCCGAAGTCACACGAGTATTTATCATAAGCTTCAGAAAAGTGGTAAGCATAAGCTTGGGTGCTATTTCTCGGTTCTTTGCCCAATTGAGTATCTCCATAGCTCTTTGCTGTTCATTTTCGATTATTGCCTTGAATATTTCCTCGGTTGAGCCGAAATAGCGGTATAATCCGCCGCGGGAAAGACCGGTTTCACGGCAGATATCCTGCATGGTAACGGCGCTGTATCCCTTTCCGGCAAAGAGAGCCTGTGCCTTGCGGAGTATTTTAGTTCTTGAGGCATCGCCTTTGAGTCCCACACATCTCAGCCCTTTCTATATAAAATCTGAAATATGCAAAAAATTAAGCGACATAACTGAATATGTCGCTTAATAGTTTATCATCTATTTTATTTTTTTGCAACAGCTTTGCGAGCTTCTTTTTTGAGCGAGCTTTCCTCGGCGTAGGACTTAGGCATCTTAAAGGCTACGAAGAAGCCGATAATACACATAACGCTTACGATAACAGGAACTAAAGAAACGCCGACCTTCCATGTTTCTCCTGCTACTGCCACGCCGTCAATAATCTTGGGTGTCTGAATGTTTTTGATGTACTCATAAACAAGTCCTGTTGCGATTGCGGCAACAAGAGATGTTGAAAGAGACTGAACTGCAAAGTACATTGCGGTGTGGTCCTTGCCGGTTTCCCTAAACTCGTTAGCGGCAATCTGCGAGGGCACCATATAAGGCGTAGCGAAGAAAGCGCCGATAGAGAAGCTGCCGATAACGCTGCCTACACAGCCGATAACGATTCTGGTAGTAGGGCTGTGGGGGAAGAGATACTCACTACCGATGCAGAAGTTGAGTATTGCCACTGCAAAGCACAAAAGACAAAGCTGATAAGCAAATCTCAGACCTTTTTTCTTGATAAGCTTGTAATAAGCAAAAAGCATAAGAGGTACAGGCGCAAACGCACAGGTGTTGAGGATTGCGGCAGTACCGGCGCTCAAATTCATAACGCCGGAAATAAGCGTGTTCTGAGCGGTCAAGAACATCTGCAAGCCGAAATATGCGGTTGCGTTGGGAATGAGCCAATAGATGAACTGCTTATTCTTAATTGTAAGTTTTAAGCTTTCGGAAAGCTTAACTCTTGCCTCGGGAAGGTAATCCTTGCCCTCGCCGTACTTTTCACCCTCTTTGATAATAAAGATAGGAATCAGCATTGTGAGCATAATGGGAACAGCGTACATTACCAAATCGCCGATGTTTACTCCCATTCCTACAAACACAGGCACAAGAGCATAGACAATAGAATAACCGATGGTGTCGAAGAAGGACTTGAAGTTACCTACTCTGACTCTCTGCTCAGAGTCCTTGCAAACACTTGACAGACTTCCGTAGAAGGTAATGATAGACATTGTGTAGGCTGCAAAGAAAACAAATAACCAGAAGGTCATCCAAATAGTGTTGATGATGCTGTTTTCCTTGAATTCCAAGGGAATCCACACCATAATGTAGCTGAGTACCATAGGAATAAACGCGATTATGATTGCAGGTCTGCGTCTGCCCCAACGGGTACGGAGGTTATCTGTAAACGATGCAAGGGGAATATCAACCAAACCGTCGAATATCTTTGCAAGCATCCAGAGAACACCGAAAAGAGCAGGAGCAGTAAGGCAGTAACCTGCAAGGCTCCATGTCTCAATATTCGCTGTAAGTCCGGCGGGGTTTACCGCGTCTGTAAAGTATGCTCCCAAAAGCACCATAAGCATATTAGGGCCGAAACCGGAGGCAGCATAGAGAAATTCTTTCCATTTCTTATCGAGAGAAACCATATATAATCTCCTTTTTTGTCGCTAAAGCGACACAAATGTCGCTTTTATTATATAGGCTCTTCCATTAATTGTCAAGAAATATTTTTATTTTGTTAACAATTTATTTTTATGATGAATTGTAAGCTTGAGTTTAACACTTTTGATATTCAGCTCAAACAAATACACTGTTTTTAGAAAGCCTGAGACCTTCTTGGGCAAGGCGATAATTAACGCCATGTTCTTTCTTGTGTATCCGGACTAACTCTTTGATAAGTTCCTGCCTTTCGGGTAAAGCTCACGCAGCAATCCGTTAAAACTCCCGTTCGTTCCTTTCTGCCGGCGGTTTGTATGTGCTTCTCAATTTTTCTATGTGCTGCAATTGATAGCATAATTCACCCATAAAAGAAAAAAGCTCCCTTATCAAAGGGAGCCTTTGAGCATTGTTCAGTTACCTAAATCAATAATAATAGTAGCTTGAGCTTGCTGCTGCAGCGATAGCTGCAATAATAACTACAAGTATGTAGATAGCCCAGAAAGCAATCATAATGATTGAAACAATCAGACCGATGTTTCCGAGAATCTTACCAACCTTAGCCTTACCTGTGAGCTGACCGAAGTTAGCCTGATACTTCTTAGCCTCTTTAAGGCTGAGAATAGAGAAGATAAGACCTGCAATACCTGACTCAGCAAGAACGAGACCGATAATGCCGAAGATCATTGTCTTCATAGAATTGTCTGCTGACTGGGGTGCAGGCTGAGTCTCATAAACAGGCTGCTGTACAGGTGCCTGCTGAACGGTGGGCTCTGCATAGGGCTGCTGATTGTTGTTCTGTTCCATAATAATATCCCTCTCAATTTAGATTTAGACTTTAGCTTTAGCACGCTAAAATCTATTTTGATTATACATCACGGTCTTATCAAAATCAACGCTTCTGAGTATTTTTTGTAAATATAGTCCAATTTTTTCTCCCTTTTTGTATATATCTTGACAGTTTGTGCTTTGTTTTTCACAAGTCTTTGCCACAGCCGGGCAACATTTTACGGCCTCTCACCGTCAGCACTTAAGGCAGGTGCAAAACCCCTGGGTATCCTATGCACAAGCTAAGGCTTCAATGTGATGTTTTCTATTGAATTTGACGGCCGTTTGTAGTAACATAAAGGTATATGTATATATATGTGAAAGGATACAGCCTTATGAAAAATGAAGAGAAAAACAGAAATAATACCGCAGAGAATAAAGAGGATAAATACATTCTCAATAACCGCCCTATGGTTGAAAACCTTAACAAAAACAATCAAAGCTGGGGACTTCGTTCAGAAAAAAGCATCAACGCATACTCGCTGGTGCTCGGGGCAATCTCGGTTATTATCTCCATACTGTTCTTTTCAGGCGGTTCCTTGCTCTTCGGCTTTATCTTTTTAGGTATAGCAGTACTTATGGCTCTGAGCGTTTTTCTCTCAAAAAGAGCAGAGTCAAAGGATATACCCGTCAAAAGAGAGAAAAGCTCTTCAGAGGCAATATTTAAGGAGCACGATGAATAAATGAAAAATAAAAACAGCAAGCGGGGACTGATCAAGAGATTTCTGCCCTACTACAAAAAGTACAGAGGCACTATGGTCAAGGATTTGATCTGTGCTTTTCTGACTACTATTTGCGAGCTTATACTCCCTCTTATTGTAAGGGAGATTACAAGCCGGGCAGGCGGAAGCGGCTTGGAGCTTACCGTAAATTATATACTTATTCTGGGAGCTTCCTATCTTTTGCTGAGGACGGTTGACGCTCTTGCCTATTACTATATGGCAAACACCGGCCATGTAATGGGTGCAAAAATCGAAACCGATATGCGAAGAGATTTATTCGCACATCTTCAGCTTCTTCCCTTTAAGTATTACGACAATACCAAGGTAGGCACTCTGATGTCCCGAATTACCAACGACCTTTTTGATGTTACTGAATTTGCCCACCATTGCCCCGAGGAATTTTTTATTGCAGGAATAAAAATTCTGGCTTCCTTTATTATCCTCTGCACAATGAATGTGCCCCTCACACTAATCGTCTTTGCGGTTATTCCCCCGATGGTGCTGATTCTCTGCTACTTCAACAGTAAAATGCGTGAGGGATTCAGAAACCAGCGCAAAGAGCTCGGTGAGCTGAACGCCTCTGTTGAGGACAGTCTCCTGGGTGTCAGGGTTGTGCGCTCCTTTGCAAACGAAGGTATCGAAGAAGAAAAGTTTGAAGAAGGAAACGCAAAATTCCTTAAGACCAAAGCTAAAAACTACAAATATATGGGTGGCTTTCAGGCATTCACCCGATTCTTTGAAGGCTTTATGTATATTGTGGTGGTTGTTGCCGGCGCGCTCTTTATGATAAACGGACATATCTCTTCGCCTGAATACATTGCTTATCTTCTCTATGTTACCACACTCTTTGCTTCTATCAGGAAGATTGTTGAATTTGCAGAGCAGTTTCAGCGCGGTATGACAGGCGCCGAGCGTTTCTTTGAAATTATCGACACAAAGCCCGAAATTGTAGACAAAGAGGGCGCCGAGGAGCTCAAGGATGTTAAGGGAAGCATTGAATTTGACGATGTAACCTTCCGCTACTGTGAAGATAACGAGGATATTCTGCAGAATGTCAGCTTCAAGGTTAAGGCAGGAGAAAGCATTGCACTGGTCGGTCCTTCAGGCGGCGGCAAAACCACAATCTGCTCTCTCATTCCTCGGTTTTACGAGGCAGACAGCGGAAGCATCCGCATTGACGGTAAGGATATCCGCGATGTTACCCTTAAGTCGCTGCGCTACAATGTCGGCGTTGTTCAGCAGGATGTTTATCTTTTCTCCGGCTCGGTTTATGACAACATTGAGTACGGTATGCCCGGAGCTTCCAAGGAAGAAATCATCAATGCCGCTAAGCTTGCAGGAGCTCACGATTTTATTATTGAGCTTCCCGACGGCTACAACACTTATGTGGGCGAGCGCGGAATAAAGCTCTCGGGCGGGCAGAAACAGCGCATCTCCATCGCCAGAGTTTTTCTTAAGAATCCCCCTATCCTTTTGCTTGACGAGGCAACCTCTGCCCTTGATAATGAGAGTGAAGTCTTAGTACAAAAATCACTGCAGAAGCTTTCTGAGGGCAGGACCACCGTAACCGTCGCCCACAGGCTCACGACCATTAAAAACGCCGACCGCATATTGGTAATCACCAAAGACGGCATTGCCGAGGAGGGCACCCACAAGGAGCTGATTGAAAAGGGCGGTATATACAGCGACCTTTACAGCGCATACAGTAATCTATAAGAAATAATACAGCAATTTACAAAGAGGACAGAAATATGAAATTTATATCTTGGAATGTAAACGGACTGAGAGCCGTTATGAACAAAGGCTTTATGGACACCTTTGAAGCTCTTGACGCAGATATCTTTTGCTTGCAGGAGACAAAGCTTCAGGAGGGACAGATTGACTTTGCACCGGAGGGCTACTTCGGATACTGGAATTACGCCGAGAAGAAGGGATATTCGGGAACGGCGATTTTTACAAAAAAAGAGCCTCTCTCAGTAAGCTTAGGCATAGGAATTGAGGAGCACGACCACGAAGGCAGAGTCATAACCCTTGAGTTTGATGATTTTTATTTCATCACGGTCTATGTACCCAACTCGCAGGACGGACTCAGGCGCCTTGATTACAGAATGAAATGGGAAAACGACTTTCTCGGATATATCAAAGACTTAGAGGTGAAGAAGCCTGTTATCTTCTGCGGTGACCTGAATGTTGCCCATAAGGAAATCGACCTTAAAAATCCCAAAACGAACCGCAAAAACGCAGGCTTTACAGACGAGGAACGGAATTGCTTCACAAGGCTTTTAGAAAACGGCTTTGTAGACAGCTTCCGTCTTTTCTATCCCGATTTGGAGGGCGCTTACTCCTGGTGGAGCTACCGCTTCAGCGCAAGAGAGAAGAACGCAGGCTGGCGCATTGACTACTTTATAACCTCAGAAAGCATTAAAGACAGAATCAAGAGCGCTTCAATTCATTCTGAGATTTTCGGATCTGACCACTGCCCCGTAGAAATTATTTTTGAATAAATTACCTAATATGTAAGAAAAGCTTTCCCGCCATTTTCGGGAAAGCTTTTTCTGTTTCTTTATGTATTTTTTGAAAGTGTTTTCTATGATTATACTCAGTTCTATTATTATATCAGGATAACTCCGAATAATCCGAAAATTGCTTGAAGGGCTTTAGCTCACCCTCGGAAAGTGCAACTCTGCCGAGACCTAAAAATCTGTTCTCGCTGTCTTTAACTCTCAGCAATATGCCGTCCTCTGCACCCTGCAAGCCGCGAATTCTGTCTATTGACAGCGCGCCGCCGTTTGCAAAACGCTTTGCCTGACCTGTGCTGAGCATTACCTCGCCGTAAGGTGCGAACAGGCTCTCCGTTGAAAGCAAGACCTTGCTGAGCTTGTCTGCCTGTGCAAGAGCCTTCAGCTCATCAAGGCTGTGAGCGTCCGAAAGGGTAAATCCGCAGGCTGTCTCACGGACAAGAGAGGTCATACATCCGCCGACAGAAAACCTCTTTGCGATATCGTCAATCAAGGTTCGGATATAAGTGCCTTTTGAGCAGACTACGCGGATTTCTCCCTCTTGTCTCTCCTCGCAAAAGCTGAGAAGCTCTATGGAATACACCGTGATTTTTCTCGATTTTCTCTCGACCTCAATGCCCTGTCTGGCTAAATCGTAAAGCCGCTTGCCGTCAACCTTAACCGCTGAGTACATCGGGGGTATCTGCTCTACCTCCCCTGTAAACTCCGAAAGCACACCGAGGAGTTCATCTTCGGTTACCGAGGTTTTCTCCTCTTTGATAACCTCACCCCAAACATCCAAGGTATCGGTGACTACTCCAAGCCTAAAAGAAGCCTTGTAGGTCTTATCGCGGTCGGGAAGAATATCCTGTGCCTTTGATGCTCTGCCCAAAAGCAAGGGAAGTACGCCTGTTGCGTTTGGGTCAAGGGTACCGCAGTGGCCTATCTTCTTCTGACGGCTCAGCTTCCGCAGCACCGCCACAGCGTCAAAAGAGGTAAACCCCTCCGGCTTGTTTACAACGATAACGCCGTTCATAGCATCTCCTCGGCAACCTTCAGAAGCTCTGCCTTAACCGAGGCTAAGTCTCCCTCTAAGGTACAGCCTGCTGCGGCAGCGTGTCCGCCTCCGCCGAAGTGAGCGCAGAAGTCAGCGGCGCTGAAATCTTCATTCGAACGGGCAGAGACCTTATAAACTCCGCCCTCTTTTTCTCTCACGGTAATGCCGAGATAAACTCCCTCTATTCTTCTGGGAATAGACGCAAGTCCCTCAACCTCATCGTCGCCGATGTTTGCTTTTTTCTGCATTTCAAGGGTGGTATGGATTATTGCACATTTGCCGTTACAGTGATACTCCAGGGTCTCGTAAACCATACGCTCCAGAAGAAGTCGTTCTTTGGACTTAACCTCGAACATCTCGGTGTTTATTGTGTGCCACTCGGCGCCTTGCTCCATCATCTTGGCGGCAATCATATGAGTTTTTGGGGTGGTGTTTGAAAAGCGGAAACACCCTGTATCTGTGGAAACACCTGTGTAAATGCAATTTGCCACAAGGGGAGTAATCTCTGCGCCGAGTTCACAGGCGAGGTCATAGATAATCTCACAGGTAGCGGCAGCGGTGGCATCTACAAACTTTAGTCCTGCCTCAATGGAGTTTGTGCCGTGGTGGTCAATACAGAGGTCAATGATTCCCTCATACTCCTGCTGATTGTCCCCAAGGAGCGAAGCCGCGGCAACATCTACGGAAATCACACATTTCCTCTCAAAGTCACACTTATCAATGCCCTCTGCAAGAAAACCGTACTTCCTGGCAACATTGCCGCTTGTAATGACTCTTGCCTTTTTGCCCATTGCCCTGAGAATATGGCAAAGGCCGTAGCCTGAACCCAAGGTGTCGCCGTCGGGATAATGGTGAGTCAGAATCTCAAAGTTGTCTTTCTCTTTCAGAAAGCCCGCCACAAGGGATAAATCACTCATCTGTCTCTTCCTCCTCTGTATCAGAAGAAACCTCCTCTGTCTGAGGTCTTTTCTTCTCCAAATCGTGGAGAGTTTTTGAAATAAACGCGCTGTACTCAATGGAATCCGTAGCCTTAAAGATAAGGGCAGGCACATGTCTGATTGAGAGCCTGTGAGCAAGCTCGCTGCGAATAAAGCCGGCGGCGTTTTTGAGCCCCTTAACTGCCGACTGTGCCTTCTCCATACCCTCAATTGCACTGACATATACCGTGCAGTAGGAGAGGTCGTTTGTAACCTCAACACGGATTATTGAGAGAAAAGCGTCCTGCACACGAGGATCTTTGAGCTCACGGAATATCGCCGTAAGCTCACGCTTAATATCCTCTGTGGTTCTGCTGAGTTTATGGTTAGCCAATTTTATCAGTCCTCACGATACTCTTCGATAATGTATGCTTCAAAGATATCTCCCTCTTTAAGGTCGCTGAAACGCTCAAGTCCGATACCGCATTCGTAGCCTTCTGCCACCTCTTTGACGGCATCCTTGAAACGCTGGAGAGAAGCAACGCTGTCATCGGCAATGATTATGCCGTCGCGAACAACTCTGATGAGAGAGTTTCTTGTAATCTTACCGCTCTTAACATAAGAGCCGGCAATTGTACCGATAGATTTAATCTTAATGACATTACGGCACTCTGCTGTACCGAGCTGTACCTCACGCTTTTTGGGAGCAAGCATACCCTTCATAGCAGATGTAATCTCATCAATGCAATCGTAAATAACGGTGTACATTCTCATATCGACGCCGTCACGCTCAGCGTTAACTGCCGCAACAGAATCAGGTCTTACATTAAAGCCTACGATAATTGCGTTGGAAGCGTCTGCAAGCATAACATCGGACTCGTTTACAGCACCCACACCGCAGTGGATAACCGCAACTCTTACCTCGTCGTTAGAGAGCTTCTCAAGAGACTGTCTGACAGCCTCAACAGAACCCTGAACATCGGCCTTAACAATAATCTTAAGCTCCTTTATATCGCCCAGCTTCATCTGGTCGAAGAGGTTATCAAGGTTAACCTTTGTGCGTGAATTAAACTGTTCTTCCTTCTTCTGAGCCTTTCTCTGCTCAACAAGCTCACGGGCAAGTCTCTCATCAAGAACAGCGTTTACGGTGTCGCCGCCCTCGGGAACCTCTGCAAGTCCGGTAATCTCAACAGGTACCGAAGGACCTGCCTCTGAAACCTTCTCTCCGTGCTCGTCGGTCATAGCACGGACTCTGCCCACAGCAGTACCTGCAACAACAATATCTCCCACACGGAGTGTACCGTTTTGAACAAGAATGGTGGCAATAGGACCTCTGCCCTTATCAAGGCGGGCCTCAACAACTGTTCCTCTTGCACTTCTGTCAGGGTTTGCCTTGAGCTCTTTCATATCGGCAACAAGAGTTACCATCTCAAGAAGCTCGTCAACACCCATACCTGTCTTAGCTGAAACAGGCACACAGGGAGTATCTCCGCCCCAAGCCTCGGGAACAATCTCGTGCTCTGTAAGCTGCTGCATAACCCTGTCGGGGTTAGCTGCCTCTTTATCCATTTTATTGATAGCAACAATTACGGAAACGCCTGCTGCCTTTGCGTGGTTGATAGCCTCAACTGTCTGAGGCATAATACCGTCGTCAGCGGCAACAACAAGAATTGCAATATCGGTAACCTGTGCGCCTCTTGCTCTCATTGTTGTAAAGGCTTCGTGTCCGGGAGTATCAAGGAAGGTGATGTCTCTGCCGTCAACATTTACTCTGTAAGCACCGATGTGCTGAGTAATACCGCCTGCCTCGGAAGCAGTAACATTTGCGTGACGGATATAATCAAGAAGTGAAGTTTTGCCGTGGTCAACATGACCCATAACAACTACAACGGGGGCACGCATCTTTAGGTTCTCTGCATCGTCCTCTGAATCGTCGATAATTCTCTCTTCAATGGTAATAACAATCTCTTTTTCAACCTTTGCGTGGAACTCCATAGCAATAAGCGAAGCTGTGTCAAAGTCAACGGAGTCGTTGGCAGTAACCATTGTTCCCATCAAAAATGCCTTCTTGATAACCTCGGCAACTGTTGCCTTCAGGCGCAGAGCAAGCTCCTGTACTGTAATCTCGTCGGGAATTTTGATGGTGATAGGCTTCTGCTTTCTCTCCTGAGCGATACGGTTCATTCTCTCCTGCTCGCTCTCACGCTTAGCCGAGCGGTGCTTGCCTCTCTGCTGTGAGCGCTGATTAATCTTCTGCTTAGCCTTGGACATATTGCTGTCTGAGCGCACTTTATCGTAGGCCATACGGTCATACTTCTCGTTGTAACGCTCAACATTTACATAGCCGGCGCGGGTGTCAACTACCTTACCCTCACCGCGCTTGCTCTTGATTGCGGAGTTATCAATAGGCTTGTCGTCAACAGTCTGCTTCTTCTCAGCAGCTTTGGACCGGGGTTTATTAGCCTTGTCTGTTTTCTTGGCGTCTGCCTTTTCTTTAGTGTCTTTCTTTTCTTCCTTTGCCTTTGCTTCGGTTTCGGCTTTCTGCTCTGCCTCAGCCTCTGCTTCTGCCTGAGCCTCTTTTTCTTCAATGGCTCTGTCGCGGATTGCAAAGTATTTGTCAAAGTTTTCCACTGCGTTCTGCTGTGTAAAGAAATCAAAGATAACATTGAGCTCTTCTTCCTCAAGAGCTGTCATTGACTTCTTAGCAGAGCCACAGTATTTCTTAAGTACATCGGTTACTTCCTTGCTCTGCACATCAAGATCCTTAGCAACCTCATGAACCTTATATTTTATCATATAGAATTTCCTCCCTTTAATTCGGTCTCTATAAGCTCCTTAAGCTTATCCGAGAAGCCTCTGTCAATTACGGCTATTACCGCACAGGTTTTGCCGAGACTGAGGCTCAGCTCCTCCTTACTGCGCTTCATCACATAGCATTCTACCGAGAAGCTTTCTGCGTGGGTAATAATCTTTTTAGCGGTATTTTCCGATATATCGTCTGCCAAAAGCACAATACACGCTTTGTTTGCCTCTATGGCCTCCCTTACGGGGTCGTTGCCGATAATAAGCTTTCCGGCTTTTCTGGCAATTCCCAAAAGGGACAGCAGCCTGTCATTCACTTTTTCTCAGCTCCTCCTCCATAGAATCATAGACTTCTTCGGGAATCTGTGAGTTGAAAGCGCGCTCAAACCTTTTTGCCTTGCGAGCCGTATTAAAGCACTCGGTATTCTTGCACACATAGGCGCCTCTGCCGGACCTCTTTGAAGTAAGGTCAAGAAAAATCTCACCCTTTTCGATTACTTCACCGCTCTCGCTCAGCTTGTCGGGAGCTTTTACCACTCTGATAAGCTCAGCCTTAGGCTTCATCTCTCCGCAGCCTGTGCATTTTCTCATAGGTACCTTTCTCTGCTTCACATCAATTCCTCCTTTGTCTATGCTTAGGCAATTAATAATAAAAGTTATCAGTCCTCTGTATCTTCACCGAAGAAACCGCTTTCGGGACGGATATCTATCTTCCAGCCTGTAAGTTTAGCGGCAAGGCGAACATTCTGGCCCTTGTTACCGATAGCCAGTGAAAGCTGACCGTCGGGAACAGTAGCCTTACAGCTCTTTGTGCCGTCCTCTGCAAGGTCTACGGAAAGTACATTTGCAGGAGAAAGTGCGGCTGAAATAAACTTAACGGGGTCTTCATCGTAAACAATGATATCAATCTTCTCTCCGCCAAGCTCCTCAACAATAGTGTTTACACGGGCGCCTCTTGTACCTATGCAGGCGCCTACTGCGTCAACCTCTTCATCGTGAGAAACAACAGCCATCTTTGTTCTTGAGCCTGCCTCACGGGAGATAGATTTAATCTCAACTGTGCCGTCGAAAATTTCGGGTACTTCTGTTTCAAAGAGCTTTCTTACAAAATCGGGGTGAGTTCTGGAGATAATTGCACGGGGACCTCTGTCTCCGACCTTAACATCTACAACATAAACCTTGATGTGGTCGCCCTCTTCGATAATCTCGTCCTCAACCTGCTCTGTCTTGGGAAGCACAGCTTCAGCCTTTCCGAATTTGAGAGTGGCATTGCCAGTTTTGGGGTCAACACGCTCAACGGTTGCGGTGATAGGCTCCTTGTATTTTGACTGGAACTCTCTCAGTGCCTGACCCTTCTCGCCGTCACGGATACCGCCGTGGATAACATTCTTTGCGGCGCTTACGGCAATTCTGCCGAATTTCTTAGGCTCAAGGGCAATGCCGATTTCCTTGCCTACTGCGGCGCGCTTTGAAATCTGCTTTGCGTCCTCAAGAGAGATTTCAACTGTCTCGTCCTCTACCTCTTCCACAACTGTCTTAATAAGCTTAACGGTAAAGGTGTTCTTTTCGCTGTCCATAACAATGTCTACATTGTCGTTGCCGTATAGGTTTTTGCAGGCAACTGTGATTGCTCTCTTGATCTGATCAATCATATACTCTGCGGGTATGCCCTTTTCCTTTTCAAGAAGTGCAATCGCTTCAAACAATTCCTTATTAGCCATTTTTCTGACCATTCCTTTCTGTGTGTCTTATATGTAAATTTTATCTTTTGCCGGTTATGTTAATCAAAGTTAATATCAGTCAAAATCGTCAAGCTTAATCCAAGCCGTATCTTTTCTGTTAACGGTTACTTCGTTTTCACCGCTGTGGTCTTCTACCGTGACCGTGTCCTTGTTAAAGTCCTTGAGCACACCTTTGAACTCTTTGCCTAAAATCTCCATAGGACGGATAAGGCGAACTGTAATATCAGCTCCTCTGTACTTCTCAAAATGCTCATCTCTCACAAGCTCACGCTCAAGGCCGGGAGAGCTGACCTCTAAGATATAGGCTTCTTTAATGGGGTCAAGAGCATCCAAGGGCTCGTCAACAGCTCTGGACACAGTCTCGCAGTCGTCAACGCTGACGCCGCCTTCCTTGTCAATAAAAATCCTCAGATACCACTGAGCACCTTCCTTGAGATATCTCACATCCCAAAGCTGAAGCCCCAGTCCTTCTGCAATTGGTTCAACCAAGGCTTTTACCGATTCGCAAACGGAACCGCCTTTGCTTTCTTTCAAAAATATCCCTCCATAACAAGTGAGGAGCGGGTCAAAACCCACTCCTTACTTTAATTACAATATTCAACTGTATGTTAGTATAACACGAATTCACAGAAAAATCAAGGGTTTTAGCCACTTTTGAGATTTTCTGCCGTTTTGCCGAAAACTAAGGTCTGCCCTTCAGCTTAGTTGTAGAATATGTCCTCTCATCGGCGGCTTTTATATAG
>JBJEOT010000069.1:0-3944 GCA_051880855.1 Ruminococcus sp. | reverse complement strand
CTTAAGGTCGATTACCTTGACCTCTGCCTGCTCCACCAGCCCTTTGGAGATGTTTACGGCGCATACCGCGCGTTGGAGGACCTTTATGACGAGGGCAAAATCCGTGCTATCGGAATTTCAAACTTCTATACCGACAGAATGATTGACATTGCCTCCTTTTCCCGTATCAGGCCAATGGTCAATCAGATTGAAGTACACCCCCATAATCAGCAGACAGAAAACAAGGTCTGGCACGATAAATACGGAGTACAAGTGGAAGCGTGGGCGCCCTTCGGTGAGGGAAGAGGAGGAATGTTTGAGCTGCCTGAATTAAAAGCCATAGGAGCAAAATATGAAAAAACCGCTGCACAAGTCATTCTGCGCTGGCACTTACAGCGAGGTATTGCGGTTATTCCCAAGTCCACCCATATTGAGCGTATGAGAGAAAACTTCGATGTGTTCGATTTTGAACTGACCGCAGAGGATATGGACACGGTAGCGTCTCTCGACAAGAAGCAGTCCGCTTTCTTCTTCCATACCGATCCCAATATGGTCGAGTGGTTTGTAAAAATGGTTGAGGAACGCAAACAGAATAACGACTGTTCCAAAGAAAAAAAGAATTGGTAAAGGAGAGTTTACTGTGAGTAAGAAAGTTTTGATTTTATCCGGAAGTCCCCGTAAGGACGGCAACTCTGACCTCCTCTGTGATGAATTCGCAAGAGGCGCTTCAGAAGCCGGCCATGAAGTGAAAAAGATTCGCGTTGCAGAAAAGCGCGTTGATTACTGCCGTGCTTGTTACGCTTGCCGCGGCACCGGTGTATGTGCCATTAAAGATGATATGGCAGACATTATGCAGGATATGATTGACTGCGATGTAATGGTGCTGGCAAGCCCTGTGTACTTCTATTCTGTTTGTGCACAGCTCAAAGCGGTGATTGACCGCAGTGTTGCCCGTTGGACAGAGGTAAAGAACAAAGAGTTTTATTACATAGTTACCGCTGCCGACGGCGAAAAGGAGTCGGCAGAAACCACCGTTGCCTGTTTTCGCGGTTATGCCGATTGTGTTGAGGGTGCAAAAGAAATGGGCATCATCTACGGCATGGGCGTTTATGAGAAGGGCGAGATAAAATCAGCAAAAGCGATGAAAGAAGCTTACGAGATGGGTAAAAAAGCGTAAGCTCCTTTTCTGCCTGTAACGGTTTTGCTTGGATATATTAACCTGTAAACCGTATCGTAACTGAATATGGTACAGTATCGGGTGTTCATAACGGATATTCGTTATGAACACCCTTGCTTTTGTGCTTTTTGTGAATTATACTATACATATAATACTGCAAAGTATATTGGCAGCAGCAAAGAATATTTGCTTTGAAATCTAAAGTAAGATAGCTTTTTAAGGAAAGCGGATAACGATGCACAACAAAACTATATCTGAAAACAGAAAATTCTTTCGCCTTGCCGATTTAGCGGTGATTGCTTTGGTGCTCACAGCTTTTGCTGCGGGTGTTGCTATGCTGTGTCATTTTTCTTCTTCGGGTACACGAATTGCATTGATTACCGTAAACGGCAGGGAGTACAAAAGCATTGCCCTTGATGAGGTAACCGCGCCCTATGAGCTGACAGTTGAGGGCGAATGTACTGTTTTAGTTCAAATATCCTCAGAGGGAGTACGGTTTGTAAGCTCTGAGTGCGATGATAAGCTGTGTATAAATACAGGACTTGTAGATAGGCCGGGGGAGTCTGCCGTGTGCCTGCCTGCAAGGGTGGCTGTTAAGCTGATTTGTGAGGATAACAGCGGTGAGATAGATGCGGTGGTTGGATAATATGAGCGGGCATAAAAATAACAAAGTGAAAATGAAGCCTTCGGTAAGGCTGATGACTGCAACTGCAATGCTTACTGCGGTCTCTGTTGTGCTTTCTTTTCTTGAGAATCTGTTGCCGGATTTACCCTTTGCGGTACCGGGAATGAAGCTTGGGCTTTCCAATATTGCCGTAATGTTTGCGCTTGAGCTTTACCCCTTGCCCTGTTCATTGTTCATAACGGCGGTTAAGGCGCTCTTTGCCCTTGTAACCCGAGGTGCGGTTGCGGGGCTTATGAGCTTTGCGGGCGGTTTCTTTGCAACTCTTGCTATGTGGCTTGTTATTCACTCAGGTAGGCTTACCTTCGGAGCATGGGGAGTAGGGGTCAGCGGAGCCTTCTTTCACAATATGGGTCAGCTTCTGGGAGCTTTCTTTTTAGTCTCAGACGCTGTATGGGGTTACATTCCCGTGCTGTCGGCACTGTCTCTTTTGACAGGCACAGTCACAGGTCTTGCTTTCTATTTATTAATGCCTGTTCTGCGCAAAGTACCTGTTTTTTAATAGAAGCTTCATAAAGTTGCAAAGCTTTCTGCTTTGTGATATAATATCAGTAAATAATTCAGGAGGAAAAAGTACATGTTTGTACTGTGTTTTTATTATGAAAAAAACAGACAATACCCCTGACGCAAATGAAAATACAAAAACTCCGAATACAGCTTCAAAGAAGAAAAAGAAGAGAAAGTGGCTAAGAGTAACCGCCCTTGTCCTTGTGTTTTGCATGGCTGTTTTCGGTGCTGTGATTATCTCTGACGCTTTCTTCGGCGACTCGGACGGAAGCACTGCGCCTGAGATTATCGCCATTACGGTATCGGGCAAAACCATAATTATCAGCGAGGATAAAGAAGTCACGTTGGCCGAGCTTGAGGATTACCTCAGAAAGCTTGATGAAGCAGGGGACCTTACCACGGTTGCCCTTATTAACGACACGGCAAACCCTGCTGACAGAGAGGTCTATAATTGTGTTGTGTCTCTTCTTGCAGAGTTTGGCATAGAATGTGCAACCATGCCCTATTCGGCAGCTTCTTTTGATGAATCATCGGCAACACCCGACCAAGCATAATACAGAACCGACTTCACCGCCAATTCCGGCGGTGAATTTTTATTTTTTTACCTATTACTGAAGATACTTTGTCAAAATGTACAAAAGAATATACTATATTCATCAAAAGTGCTATTATTTTGAGCCTTGAAAATGTTGCGAAAAAAGTCTATAATTGTTTTATGATTTTGTTTGAGGAGTGTATGGGTGTGCAGCTTTTGAAAGACAGAATTCTTAAAGACGGTCAAATTTATTCAGGCAACATTCTTAAGGTGGATAGCTTCCTCAATCATCAGATAGATATTAACCTTCTCCGCGAAATCGGTGCGGAGTTCAAAAGGATTTACTCAGACTGCGAGATTAACAAGATTCTTACCATTGAAGCATCAGGTATTGGAATAGCTTGTATTTCTGCGCAGTTTTTTTCGTGTCCTGTAGTATTTGCAAAAAAGTCAAAAACTACAAATATCAGCGATAGCTTCTATCAGAGCGATGTTATGAGCTATACTCACAACAAGATGAATACAATTATCGTTTCAAAGGACTATATCGGCAAGGGCGACAAGGTGCTGATTATTGATGACTTCCTTGCTAACGGCTGTGCCCTCAAAGGCCTTATTAATGTCGTCAATGAGTCAGGTGCCGAGCTTGTAGGCTGCGGTATAGTTATCGAGAAAGGCTTCCAGCACGGAGGCGACAGCTTAAGAGAAAAGGGAATCCGCGTTGAATCTCTTGCAATTGTTGAGTCTATGAATTCCGAAACAGGGGATATTGTTTTCAGATAATAGATAATAATTGTGCAAGAGATTATTGATTTTGATAATTTTAGAGCTTAAGGCTCTATATTATAAATATTTTTTAACTAGGAGGAACCCCAAAATGAAAAGAATCATTTGTGCTCTCCTTGCAGTTCTTATGCTTTTTGCATTTGCAGCCTGCACAAACACAGGAGACACCGACACAACACAGGGTGCAAATTCTACCGGCGCACCTGATGTAGCTGATGTTAAAGTAGGTTTCATCTTCTTGCACGATGAAAACTCCACCTACGACAAGAACTTCATGG
>JBJEOT010000068.1:0-19308 GCA_051880855.1 Ruminococcus sp. | reverse complement strand
ATAGCTTGATGTGTAGGTTGCGTTGGTACCAATCTTAACCTCACGAGTCATTGCATAATCCTTAAGCTCATCAAGAGCGCCGTTTGTTGTAAGCTTAGGAATATATGCATAAGAGTTTGCACTCTTGAAGTAAACTGTTACATCGTAAACTTCCGAAACAGCGGTTACATCAACGGTAACTGTTGAGGAAGTTTCTGTGTAGGGAGTGCCTGCTACGGTAGTAGAAGCTACTACATAGTAAGATAAAGTCTTACCGATATCCTCTGTCTCTGCATCGATAGAATAGATACCTGTTGTGTTAGTACCGAGAAGTACAGGAGTATCATCTATAACCTGATAGAAGGAGTAAGTTACCTCAGAGTTTGAAACAGCATTTGCATCAAGAGTAATAACCATACCTGCTTCAACAGATGCCGGTGCAGAAAGTTTAACGCTGAATGTAAAGGGATTAACAGTAACTGTGATGTCTTCTGAATAATAATAAGGCTGAGCATCAACTGTTGTTGTTGCTGTCAAGGAGTAGGTGTAGGTGTTACCGGACATTTCTGCAGCAGCGGGAATAATGAACTGACCTGTTGTGTTCTCTCCTACTACTGTGTCACCCTGCTTGAGAACATAGTTTACATCATCAGCGTTAGCGGTTGCGGTAATAACAATATTCTCGCCTACCATTACTGCTGTGGGTGCATCTACATCAACTGTGAAGATAAAGCCTTCAACGGTAATTTCAGCTGCCTCAGAGGTTGCTGACTTACCTGAGTTATTAGATGTAGCTTTTACTGTGTAGCTATATGTACCTGAGTTATCGGCAGTAAATGTGTAAGTCCTGTCGGTGATTGTTGCAACAGCTTCAGCACCATTATATATAGTATAGGTATAGTCGCCGTCTGTCTTATCATCGATAGTAAGAGTTACCAGCTCGCCGGAAGCGTATACATCTTTATCGGATGTAAGCACAGGAGGCTGGATTGTGTAAGCAGTAGTGCCAAGTGCCTGGGAGTTGCCTTGAGCATCAGAGCCGTGATCCATCCACTGGAGTCGTGCTAAGTACCAGTTGTGGAGGTAAACAGCTGCATCGTTGTGTGTATCGCCTGTGTCGATGCTGCCCCAGTTATTATTACGGATTGTATCATTAGCAAGTAAATGCCAAAGCTGTTCATCCATATTGACGGAAGCGTTAACAGTATTGTAGTAATCAGCAATCTTACTTGTTGTAAAGCCTGAAACTGAGCCGATTTCACTGCCCTCTGTATAGCTAAGAGCTGTATCGTAGAAGTTCTCGTTCCACTCTGCAGCAACTACTGCCCAGAAATTCTCGTTCTGACAGAGCTGAGCCTGTGCGTTAAGAGGCATACTGCTGTTACAGTCAATTGGCTTAGAGTTTACATGCCAATGAGATGTCCAGTGGAGCTCACTGTTAACTTCAGTAAATCTTGTACTTACTGTGGGATAGAAACCGCTCTTACTGTTGCCGCTTGCATCTGTGCCGTACTGACCGAGTGTCCAGTCATAGTCCCAGGCAACGCCTGCGTGGAGCTTACCGCCGTCATAGTATACATAATAAGATGTACAGCCTGCATCGAGGTTCTTGGAAAGCTCCTGAATAAGGTACATCTTTGCGAAAGACTCAACATCGATAACCGCATCAAGCTCTTCGTAAGTAGCACTTGTATTGTACATTACAGCTTCAGCTGCATTCCACTTGTCACGTATAAATTCGATCTCGTTCTTTGTTGCAAACTCGGGATACTTACAAACAATATTCTGTCCCTTTGTAGAAATAAAGCCGGAGAACTCGTCGCTGTAACGCTTGGAATACTCAAACTCAAGAAGGAAGCCGGACTCCTGATACAATGAGCTATCGGGCTCTGCGAGGTTTGAAGCGTACATTGTGTCGGAAGCGGTAGTCTTTACTTGAGAATCGTTTGCGTAGATATCAAGGTTTGCATCTTCGTTAATAGACTCAAGATCAACGATATCAACAAGGGGATCGCCTATCTCGACCTTTTCGGCAAGAAGGTATGAACCCATGTACAAACCGTTGTTGTAAACATCGAAGGCCTCGAACTTGGAAGTGTACTTAACGCCTACTTCTGTTGCCAAGTTGTAGATGACCATATTTCTCATTCTGGATTCGTCCATATTATTGGCAAGGAGCGAGTACTTCTTATTCTTCTTAGCGCCCTCAATCAGAACTGCCTTAGAATCAAGGGTAAGGTTATAAGAATACTTGCCGAGGAGTGTTGCAGATGCTTCCCAAGAGGAATTACCGCGGCCCTTAATTTTCTTAAGGACAGCCTCGTCTACATCGATAACACCGTCAGCGCCAATCTTCATGATTGTACCCTTTGTGGAGTAACTATCCTTAGTGTAATCTGAACCCTTAGTTGTTGTGGGCATACTCTCTTCAGTATATGTATAAAGAGTAGCGACATTTGCGGACTGATAGAATTTTACGGTACCGCTGAGATCACCGCTGACATTATAGCTTGTGCCTAAAGCAAAGCTGTAAGCTGAGCCATCAGTTATTGCATTGCTGCCAATGGTGAGAGACTCACAGGTGTGTCCGATAATCAGATTATTGATATCAACACCTGAAGGCAGGTAAAAAGTGTATTCATTGCCGTTCTTTGCAGGATAGATGCGGTCGATATTAGTATCGGCGTAGTCCTTATCGGCTACTACATCAACCCACATAGAAGGAGCAACAACAGGAGATGTGGAAACTGTGTAGTTACCTGAACTACTACCGGTAATATTGATATAGTACTCAGGAGCTGTTAACCCATCGGCAGTATCACCATCATATATCTTTGTGTTACCGTTTATGCTAATGATGATTTTGTACCAATCTGTATAACCGCTAACCTCAAATTTATAGTAACCGTTGCTGTCGGCTGTGCCGGAAGTTACAGCCTTGCCGGGCCAATCAGAGGAACCTGAATACTGGGTGTTATTGCTGTCCCAGATCCAAGCATAGAGATCAGCCACATCACCGGGATTGATGTAAACAACTGCGTTGTTCGAAGGTGTAGCGGTTGCTTCGCTGACAGTAACATAAACAGTTTGGTCAACTGAATTAAGCTCAACAGTAACATTAACTGTTTCTTTATCTGCAAAGTTGGTCATTACAACCTGCCAGTTGTTGGATGCGTCAGAAGTATCTTCCATATAGTTAACATCATCGGGGCTGTTTTTCTCGTCAGCTACCAAGAGCTTTGTATCGAAAGCAGAGGGAGTAACATCTGTATAGCCGGAAGCTGTAGGATGGATGTCCTTATCAACACCGTCCTTGCTCGTTACAATCTTGAAGGCAAAGGTATTGCCGTTGGAGATTGCAGTTGTAGGAACACCGGTGAATGTCTTAGTATAGGTAGATGTTGCGCTGTCAAAGGTCATCTTGCTTGAATCATTGACGCCCCAACCGATAAAGTTGTTGGAAGCATAAACATCACCGAGGTCAACAGCTTCTGAGCCACTGCTTGATGCGCTCTCGCAGATATACAAGTGTACCTTGTTGTTACCACCGCTTATATCAAACTCAAAATAGATATCAATCTTCGAAGCACTTGCGGCATACTGAGACAAGTCAATTTGCCAGCTTGGATCATAATGATTTTTATCATACTTTAAATCGGTGATATCATATCCGGAACCGAGTGTCGGGGAAATTCTGACACTTTCACTACTATTGGGATGTATTGCCTGTTCATAGTTATCTCTAAATCTAAAGTAGAGAATGCCACTCGGAGTAACACCCTTTACAATCTTCTGAAATTTACTGCTGCTACTAATCCAATCCATTTTAGAGATACTATCAGCATCCCAGCTTGTAATACTGCTTACCGCATAAAGAGTATCGCTGCTGCTATACTTTGTTTCAGCAAGGGTTACATCAGCGGCGGATGTGCTGACTATGCCGACAGTCACTAAGGACACAAGCATCATCAAAACCAAAAGGACTGACAATCCGCGTGATAAACCCTTTCTTAGAGTTTTCATAAAATTACCTCCTAAATTTTCAAATTTCATGAAAAGATGGGTGAGCATACTGTAAGCAAAGCCTTGTCTGACCGCCAAGGCCGCATCAGCCGGTGTTCTTTTGGATAAAACTGCCAAAAGGAAACACACCAAAAAGCTGTGCAACTGCTAAAAGGGTACACTACCCCATCAATATTACCTGAACATTATATACCATATATATGGTAAAAATCAACAAATATCAGAAGATTTTTTAATTTTTGTTAATTTTGTAAAAAATCGGTTATTTGATTATGCAATTTGCATATATTTTTTTCGGATTTCTGAGCTTTCACAGCAACGGAAATATGCGGATTTTGTTTCCTACTAATATTTACTTATATATAGTAATTTTTAGTATTGATGCAAGCGATCAAAAACTATGCATCGGCGACAGGCAGATCGGCGATGCCGTACCCGATAAACGGCAGCTTGTCGAATATAGTGTTCAATTACTGTACTAATTCGTCCGATATAAAGATATTAATTGATTCGTCCGATATAAAGATATTAATTGATGAGAAATAAAAAAGCCGCCGGGCATTAAGCTCAGCGGCAAAAATGTTGATTTACTCAGAATCAGTCTGATGTATAAGGAAGAAGTGCAAGATAGCGTGCACGCTTGATTGCAACTGTGAGTGCTCTCTGGTGTGCTGCACAAGTACCTGTTACTCTTCTGGGAAGAATCTTTCCTCTCTCAGACATATAGCGGCGAAGACGATTGATATCTTTGTAATCAATGTTCTCTACCTTATCAACACAAAATGCGCAGACTTTTCTGCGTGACTTTCTGTGCATGGGTCTTTCTGCCATTGTAAAGTCTCCTTTCGAAAAAATAGGATATTTAAGAATTAATACTCAACTAAACTAAGCAAGTCGATAACTTAACGCCTCACTTCTTAACGCTTGCTCAAAAGCCACTGATTATCTAACATTTGAGATTAAAGCGATGCAAAAAATCAGAAGGGCAGGTCGTCATCAGCAGGCATCTCCTCAAAATCTGAGGGAGTACCGCTTGAAAAAGACGGAGCCGGCTCATTGTAAGCATTTGCCATAGGCTGCTGAGAATAGCCGGAGTTATCTCTGCGCTCGCCGGTAAAGGAAGCATTGTCGGCAATAACCTCTACAACATAGCGGTTGGTACCGTCCTTTGCCTGATAAGTACGGCTCTGAAGCTGGCCGTCAATAGCGATAAGAGAGCCTTTTCTGAAATGCTTGCAGACAAAATCAGCGGTGTAACGCCAAGCAACGATATCAAAGAAATCTGCCTGTCTCTCCTCGCCCGCTTTGACATAACTCCTGTCAACTGCGATGCGGAAGGTTGTTACATTAATACCCGACTGGGTTGTCTTAAGCTCAGGGTCAGAAACAAGTCTGCCCATTAATACTACTCTGTTAATCATAATTCTCGTCCTTTCACTCTGCACCTAAGCTGAAGTGCACAAAACATTGATTATTCGTCTTCTTTCTTGATGATAAGTGACCTTAAAACGCCGTCTGTAATCTGACATCTGCGGTCGAGCTCTGCAGGAAACTCAGCTTCGCTCTCAAAATTGTAGAGAACATAGTAGCCTTCGCTTTCCTTGTTGATGAGATAAGCGAGTTTTCTTGTACCCCACTCATCAACGCTCTGCAATGCAGCATGCTTCTCGATACGGTCCTTGAATTTCTCAACAAGAGCCTGAACAGCTTCTTCGCCGCTCTTTACAGAGAAAACGATAACTGCCTCGTAGTTTGCCTTTACTGCCATCATCAGCACCTCCTTCTGGACTATTGGCACCGAGTGTCTCGGTGCAAGGATGAACACAGCTGACCGCTGTGCGGGCTTGAAAAAAGCCCGATATAAGCATAGTAACACTTATAACAGGCTAATTATATCATAAAGGTTGTTTTTGTCAAGGATTTTGTTGAGATTTTACGCAGGAAGATTAGAATTCTCAGGCTCTTCCTCTTCTGTTTCGTCAAGAGCAGGAAAACCTCTGCCTTTGATAGCATTAGCGGTGGTGATAATTATAAAGGCTTCCGGGTCAATGTTCTTGACAATAATGCTTGTCTTGTGAACCTGCTGAGGTCTAACGGCGCAAAGAAGCACCTTTTTCTCATCACGGCGATAACCGCCCTCTGCATCAAGCAGGGTTACTCCTCTGTCAACCTTCGCCATAATCTCGTCTGTAACCTTATCGTACTCAGATGTAACGATAAAGAGTAGCTTGCCGTTGTTTCTTGACACACCGTAGAGCACTATATCAATAATCTTACTATTCATAAATATGACAATTGCTGCATACAGTGCGTTCTCGATACTGCCATATACAAAGGCTGAAGCAGTTACAACAAAGGCGTCTACTAAAAGGATGAAATTCCCAACGGATAAATGGGGAAATTTTTCGTGCATAATGCGGGAGACAATATCCGTACCTCCTGTAGAGGAGCCGCGGTAAAAGATAAGGGCAAGGCCCGAACCGCAAAGGAGTCCGCCGAAAATGGAAACAAGCATCATATCGCCTGTGTACGGCTTAATGACACTTACAAAGAAATCGAGAGAGAAAAGGTCGATAAACACTGAAGAAATTGCAGATGTTGCAATTGAGCGCCCCATATATTTCCAGCCTAAAGAAAGACCTCCCCAAATAAAAATCGGAATATTGAGCACAAGCGTGCAAGTACCTATGGGGATAAAGTCGAAAGCGAAGTTTATCATTGTGCTGATACCGATAATTCCGCCCGGAGCGATGTTGTTGGGGGATGTAAAAATGACAACGGATAAGGCATATAAAATACAGCCGATAAGAATAATAGTATAGTCGAGAAACACCGTCTTATCAGGCTTCCTGAATTCAAATTTCTTTTGCATAATATTCACCTATTGTGCATAATTATTCATTATTGAAATTGACTATCACAGAGAAAAGCTCACGAAGTCTGTTCTCTCTTTTAGAGAGATAGAGGTAACCGAAAAGAGCCTCAAAGCCGGTTGCGTTGTGATAATCCTGCAAGCTGCTGTTCTTTGGTACAGAGTGAACTTTTACATTTCTGCCTCTGTGAAAAACCTCTTGCTCCTCCTCTGTAAGGATAGGAGCAATAATTGCGTAAGCCTCAGACTGAGCCTTACAGCAAACCATAGAGACCTTCGCTTTGTTAAGCTCCCCTACTCTTCTGCCGTCACACAGAGCAAGATGCTCCCGGACAAGCAAATCGTATACGCTGTCGCCCACAAAAGCAAGGGACAGCGAGGACATATTTCGTGGATTTTTATTATCAGTCATAGTTAGTGTATCCATAAAAATGCACCCGAATCAGTCAACAAAATCAAACTGCACATCATAAATTGAAACAGTATCACCCTCGGAAATTCCCGCATCGCGCAAAGCCTGTATAACGCCTGTGTTTATTAGTACATTCTGGAAGTAGTTAAGGCTCTCATAATCGTCAAAATTGACAGACTGCATAACCTTGTAGAGCCACTTGCCCTCTACAAAATACACACCGTCGCAGTTTATAATCTTAACCTCTTTTGAGTTTAGAGAATCAACATCAACCTGAGGCAAAGGCTCCGGCTCGTAAACGGTTACAGGGGGCAGTTTTGAGAGATATTCGCAGATTTTGTCAAGCAGAGGGTCGACATCGTAACGAATTGCCGCCATTATGGGGAAGAATTCATAGCCTTTTGCCTCAACATAAGCCTTGAAATCGGCAATCTGCTCATCGGTTGCAAGATCACACTTATTACCTGCAACTATCATAGGACGCTCAGACAGCTCAGGATTGAACTTTTTAAGCTCCTCGTTGATAATCCTGAAATCTTCTTTTGGATCTCTGCCCTCGCTGCCTGCAACATCAACAATGTGAACAAGCATTCGGCAACGCTCAACATGCCTTAAGAAGCGGTGTCCGAGACCTGTGCCCTCCCAAGCGCCCTCAATAAGACCGGGAATATCAGCCATGACAAAGGAACGGCCTTCAGAGACATGAACTACGCCGAGCTTTGGAGTAATAGTTGTGAAATGATAGTCGGCAATCTCAGGCTTAGCCTGGGAAACTACCGAAAGAAGGGTTGACTTTCCGACATTGGGAAAACCGACAAGGCCTACATCGGCAAGAAGCTTTAATTCAAGCTGCACCTCAAACTCCTCACCCGGTGTACCCGGACGGGCAAAACGGGGAGTTTGTCGAGTGGGCGTTGCAAAATGAGAGTTACCCCATCCGCCCTTGCCGCCTTTGGCTATGACTTTAGGCTCTTTATCTGATATATCGGCAATAATCCTGCCGGTTTCGGCATCTTTGATAAGAGTTCCCATAGGCACACGGATAATTAGGTTTTCAGCCTTTCTGCCGTTCTTTCTGCCGGACATTCCCTGCTGTCCGTTTGCAGCAGTAAACTTACGCTTATATCTGAAATCGGCAAGGGTTGAGAGGTTTGTATCGGCCTGGAAGATAACATCTCCGCCCTTTCCGCCGTCACCGCCGTCAGGTCCTCCGGAGGCTACATACTTTTCGCGGTGAAAGGAAACGGCGCCGTTACCGCCGTCTCCGGCCTTAATGCTGATTTTTGCAATATCTACAAACATTTCTGCCTCCTGAAAAAGTCGCTTGCGTTAGTGATTATATCATATTATTTGTAAAAAACAAAGAATAATTAATTAAGCTCTTGTACCTTTAGCTTTGCATAGCTTTACGGGTGAGAGCAAAAAAGAGAACTATATTTTACCCGGGGTAATTTGCTTTGTGATAAAAAATAAAGGGCGGAATGTATCCGCCCCTGATAATGCGATATTACTGCTCAACAGGATAAACGCTTGCACGCTTTCTGTCTTTGCCCATTCGCTCGAAGCGAAGAACGCCGTCAACAAGAGCGAAGAGAGAATCATCTTTACCTCTGCCGACATTCTCACCGGGATGGATGTGGGTACCTCTCTGCTTAACGAGGATGTTGCCTGCAAGAACGAACTGACCGTCTGCACGCTTTACACCAAGACGCTTGGACTCAGAGTCACGGCCGTTCTTGGTAGAACCCATACCTTTTTTATGTGCAAATAACTGAATATTGATTTTAAGCATTATCTTACACCTCCGTAATAATAACTGTAATGTTGTTGGGGTACTCCTTGGAAAGCTCTTTTATATGAAGGAGAAATCCGTTCAGAATATCCTGAGCTTCAGGAGCAATGCGGGGACTAAGCTCCATTGACAAAAGCCCGTCGGCAACCCGGGTATCAGCATCAAGACCGATAACATCGGTAATTGTATTGACAGTCATATATGCGGCTGAGCTTATAGCAGCACAGATGATATCTTCACCCTCAGCGGCAAATCCGCTGTGACCGTCAAGCCTAAAACCTGTGATTAAACCTTGGCTTTTGATGAAGCAAATATTAGTCATAATCAGCCTGCGATAGACTTGATCTCAACCTTTGTGTAAGGCTGTCTGTGACCGAGCTTTCTCTTCTCGCCCTTCTTGGGTTTGTAGGTTGCTACGGTGATCTTTTTGCCCTTAGCTGTCTTAAGCACCTCAGCTGTTACCTTAGCGCCCTCAACATAGGGTGAACCCACAACGATACCGTTATCGTTGGAGATTGCAACAACCTTGAATTCAACAGTTGCTGCTACTTCAGCATCAAGCTTCTCAACATAGATAACGTCGCCGTTCTCTACCTTATACTGCTTGCCGCCGGTTTCGATTACTGCGTACATAGTTAGTACCTATCCTTTATTCAGACTCGCTACTGTCGGGTGTGACAATGTCAACTTTTAACCCACAATAAGCGGCTTATATACTATATCACAACGAATATTTGTTGTCAACAGCTTTTTGGAAAAATTCCCGAGGATTTCCTAAAGAAAAGCCCTTTTGCCAAACTGTTAACATTTGTTCTGAAGCTTTGCGGCTTTCAGAGTATTTTTCATAAGCATTGCAATAGTCATAGGTCCTACACCGCCGGGCACGGGAGTAAGCATTGAAGCCTTCTCCTTAACCTTTTCGGTATCAACATCACCGCACAGTTTGCCGTCTTTATCTCTGTTCATACCTACATCAATAACCACTGCGCCGTCCTTGACCATATCGGCAGTTACAAACTTTGCTCTGCCCACAGCGGCTACCAAGATATCAGCAGACTTTGTTATCTTCTTCAGGTTCTTTGTCTTAGAATGAGTAACGGTAACTGTTCCGTTTTTGTGAAGCAAGAGCATTGCCATAGGCTTGCCTACGATGTTGCTTCTGCCGATTACTACGCAGTTTTTGCCCTCTACATCAACATTATAATATGAGAGAAGCTCCATAACGCCTGCAGGAGTACAAGGCAGAAAGTCATAATCGCCAATCATAATTTTGCCGACATTTGAAGCGTGGAATGCATCTACATCCTTCTCCTGACGGATAGTCTCGATTACCTTCTTCTCGTCGAGTCCCTTGGGAAGAGGCAGCTGCACAAGAATACCGTTGACATTCTTTCTTTCGTTGAGCTCTTTTACAAGAGAAAGAAGCTCCTCGCTTTTTGTGCTTGCAGGCAGTGCATACTCCTCAGAGATAATTGAGCAAGCCTCGCACGCTTTCTTTTTATTATTCACATAAACTCTTGAAGCAGGGTCATCGCCTACGATTACTACTGCAAGGCGGGTTTCTATACCTTCTGCTTTGAGCTTTTCGATTTCAGCCTTAACATCCTCTTTTACCTTTGCGGAAACTGCCTTTCCGTCCATCAATATTGCGCCCATGGAATCTCTCCTCTTTCTGAATACGATTAATAATACCGTGCCTAAAATAACAAGAGCAAATGACAGCACCTGTGAAACTCTGGGTGTGTAGCCTCCTACAGAGAAGGGCAGGTAGAGACTGTCTGTGCGAAGTCCCTCAACCAATGTCCTCTCAGCGCCGTACCACACAAGGTACATAAGGAATATCTCTCCCCTGTAATGCTGAAGCTTTTTGCTGTAGAAATGCAAAAGCACGAAGCCGAGCAGACACCAGAGAGACTCATACAAAAAGCAGGGGTGCACGGTTTTGCCTGCGGTAGTATCGCTGAGCATTCCCCAAGGAAGGCTCGTTTCTGTGCCGAAGGCTTCTTGATTCATAAAATTACCCCAACGGCCCAAGCCTTGGCCTATTAAAAAACCGAGAGCAACCAAATCAAGGCAGCCGGGGATATTTATCTTCTTGATTTTTGCCATGGTACATCCGCCCAGGAGAGCGCCGATAATACCGCCGTAAATGGCAAGTCCGCCTTGGTGTATGTAAAGGATGGATACTAAATCATCCTTAAAGCTATCCCAAGAGAACAGAACATAGTAAAGCCTTGCACCGATAATTGCTGTGAAAAAGCCCACAATTACACAGTCAAAAAGCTTGTCCTTATCTACATGAAAGTAAGAAGCACGCTTCATTGCGTAGAAAAAAGCAAGCAAAAAACCCACAGCGATAATCAGCGCATACCAGCGGATTTCATAGCTGCCGATTGAGAAGGCTGTCTCGTTAATTGAAAATTCAATTCCGAGTCCGGGAAAAGAAACACGGTGCATTGTCTCAGCCTCCTTTTATAACAGAAAGAGTGCTGTTTTCGGTATCGAGGATATTTTTAAGGCGAAGCTCCAAATCCTCTGCGGTTGCAGTTGCAACTGCATCAAAATACTCAAAAATATTTCTTTTGCTGAAATAAAAGTCCTCCAAAAGATTTGCGCAGGTATCCACGGAATCAAGAGAAGAAAGGGCGTCGCCGTAGGTAGCCTTCTTTGCGTTTTCAAAAGCCTCTTTTGAGATACCCTCTGTGCGCAGCTTCTCAATATGTTTCTTGATTATCTCTGCGGCCGACTCAGGATCTCTTGATTCGCCGCCAAAGAAAATTGTAAGGTAACCGGGACCTTCAAACTGCTCATAAGAGAAGGTAGAATTTATAAGCTCCTTATCCATAAGCTCACGGTACATCTCGCTTGTAGAAGAAGCAAGTAGGAAAAGAAGAATATCGGTGTAAGCTATCTGACGCTCTGATACTCTCTCTCTGCCCAAAGACTTAAAGCCGAGATTAAACAAAGGCACGGCAACAGGGAGCTTTTGCTCAACATAATGAGTGTTGACCTCGTAAGGCTCTGTTGGAAAATGGCTTGTAACCTGCATAGGCTCTGACTTTTTGAGCACTCTGTCGCAGATTGCGGCGACCTCCTCGGGAGTTACCTTGCCCACAACGGTAAGCGCCATATTGTGAAGATTATAATAGGCATTATAGCAGTTATAAAGAGCGTCTGCGTCAATCTCTGCAATAGACTCAACTGTGCCTGCTATATCGATTTTTACAGGATGGTTTTTATACATACCCTCCAGCATATTGAACATAACCCGCCAATCGGGAGAATCGTCGTACATCTTAATCTCCTGACCGATAATACCCTGCTCTTTCTGTACGGTTTCCGGGGTAAAGTAGGGACTTGTGACAAAGCCGAGAAGAATCTCCAGGCAGCGTTCAAAGCGGTCTGTGCAAGAGAAAAGGTAGCAGGTCTTATCAAATGAAGTGTAGGCATTGGCGTTTGCTCCTGTTGCAGCGTAGAGAGAAAAAGCATCGCCGTCTTCGCTCTCAAAGAGCTTGTGTTCAAGATAGTGAGCAATGCCGTCGGGAACATTGATTTTTTCGCCGTTCACCGTAAAAGAATTATAAATGCTGCCGAAGGGTGTGCCCATTATTGCATAGGTAGAATTATAGTTCTCTTTAGGCCAGACAAAAACCTTTAGGCCTGAGCTGTGGTCTATCTCGAAATACTCTTCGTTAAGGGCTTTAGAATAGTACTTTTTCATAATTAATCCTCGCCTCCTTCGGTGGTAAGCACATACACTGTATCAAGAGTCAGCTTATTTGCACAAGCTACTATCTGCTCCTTAGTAACTGAATTAAAGTCGGCAATCGCCTCTGAGACAGAGAGGAGCTTTCCGTCGCAAAGCTGAGAAAGATACCACTCCTGAATACCGGAAACATTATCGCAGATGCTTATAAAATCGTTCGCTACGCTGAGCTTGGCAAAAGCGATTTCATCATCTGAGATATCCCCTGTCTGCATGGCTTTAAGTTCGCGGAGTACGGCGTTCTTTGTCTTTTCCGCATTCTCTGCTTCCACACCGCTTTCTACCGTAATGATACCCTTTACACGGTGGTAACGGCTCATACAGTAATAGCACAGGCTTTCTTTCTCGCGGATATTCTTAAAAAACTTTGAGTTGGCACTGCCGCCCAAAATAGCACACATCAGACGCATTGCAGTAACATCACCGTCGGAAGCTGCACAGTCGGTTCTGAAGCCCAAGAGAAGCTTTGCCTGAGAGACCTCCATTTTATCTTCAAATTCACGAACATCATCTGCTCTGCGGATAACCTCAGTTGAGAAGGGCTCAGGCTCTCTGCTTACAGAAGAAAACTTCTCGGTAAATACACGCTCGGCAGTATCAGGCGATGAATCGCCGATATACATAATCTCAAACTGAGCTTTCTTAAGAAGCGTCTGCCAAGCGCTGAATAGGTCATCAAGCGTGACTTCCTTGAGGCTCTCCGGTGAGCCGTACCGGCGGACAGAATAAGCTTCATTTTCGCACATAAGCTCCAAGAGTCGGTTGTTTGCATAAGCTCGCTTATCGTTAAACTCAGAGTCGGCAAGATCAAGAAGCTGCCGTCTCTCCTGCTCTACCTCGCCCCAGTCAAAGCTGCCGTCTGTAAGAAAAGGCTCAAAAATCACCTTGCATAAAATCTCGGAAAGCTCCTCGGAAATACTTTCACCTGAAAGAGCGTAGCGGTCATCTATACCCGAAACGGAGAAAGTAAGCGCCAAGGCCTCGCCCATTTTTCTGACTCCTGCCTCCAAGGAAGCACCGTAGAGAGAGCTGAGCTTTCGGGAAAGCTCAGTAAAATCGGGATATTCAGCGCAAGACCGTGTAAGCACCTGGGAAAGAAGTGCAAAGGCAGAAGCAGTCTCTTTTTGAAGGGGCAAAAGAGCGGTTGCCGAAATCCTCATTGTCTTGAATCTGCTATCATAAGCCGAGGAAAAATGCACGCCCTCTGCAAGCTCCCTAACTTTAATTTCATTCATACTAATACCTCCCAAGGAGTTATTTTTGTTTCACATAAATAAACTCATGCAATATAGATTTATTATACCAACTTTTAGTATAAACAGCAATAGATAATAATAATTTTATAAAAAATCTTGACAAGAGAAAAGTTTTGAGATATAATAGTCAAGCAGTAAAAAAATACGGTGCAAATCGTGTTCATCTGCGGATGTAGCTCATCCGGTAGAGCGCCACCTTGCCAAGGTGGAGGTAGCGAGTTCGAGCCTCGTCATCCGCTCCATTTCGTCGCAGGTTATCTTGCGGCTTATTTTTTATATAAAAAGTCAAGAGGTGTTTATTATTAAGTACAACTACATTACACACGGCGTTTGCTCCAGACAGATTACTGTGGAGCTTGACGGCGATATTATTAAAGATGTTTATTTTTTAGGCGGCTGTTCGGGAAACACTCAGGGTGTTGCTACCTTAGTTAAGGGTATGAACGCTTATGACGCTATTAAAAAACTAAAAGGAATTCGTTGCGGAGCAAGGGCTACATCCTGCCCCGACCAACTTGCGTTAGCTTTGGAAGAAGCCTTAGATGCATAAGAATTTAAGCGGAGATATTCTCCGCTTTTTTTATTTCTGCTATGAAATCTTTTATTCAGACAAAAAGCGGTACAGCAAATGAGCTGTACCGCTTTATCAATTTTATTACTTTGCTATAAACAGAATCATTATGAGTTTTAAATATCAGCCCACAAAATGAGACATCAGCTCATAGCCTTTTTCAAAGAAAACGCCTGTGGCTTTTGCGGTCGCTTCGCTGAAACTGTCCACACCGCTCTCGCGTTCGTCATTGCTTCTGTAAATCAGATAAGGCACAGGTGTCCGGGAATGAGTACGGATACTCAAAGGTGTGGGGTGATCAGGGCAGACTAAAACCGCGAAGTCCACGCCGCTGTTTCTGAGATACTCTGTAACGGGAGCAAGCACAAGCCGGTCGATAAGCTCAATTGATGTTACCTTATTTTCGCTCTCTCCCCTATGACCGCACTCATCGGGAGCTTCAACATGGATATAAACCAAGTCCTGTCCTTTTGAAAACTCGTTAATAGCGGCCTTGGCTTTTCCCTCAAAGTTTGTATCAATATAGCCTGTTGCGCCCTCAACATCAACGCTGTTCATCTTGGCGCAAATAGCGATGCCTTTAAGCAAATCAACAGCCGAAACCATACTGCCCTTTAAGCCGTAGAGCTTCTCGAAGCTATCGAGCATAGGTCTTGTGCCCTCACCCCAAAGCCAGATTGAATTTGCAGGCCGCTTGCCGTTTTCGATTCTCTTAAGGTTTACAGGGTGATTCTTCAGAAGTTCGTAGCTCTTTTTCATCAAAGGCAGAAGCACCTCTTTAGCCTCATCTGTAGGAAGATAATCCATTATGGGCTTACCTGTAATATCGTGAGGCGGAGTGAGCTTGCCGGGGCGGGGATTTCCGCCCTTCCAAACAAGGCAATGACGGTAAGAAACACCGGAATAGAACTTGAAAATATCTGTTCCTAAATTCTCCTCAATATACTCAACCAGCACCTTTGCTTCTTCGGTTGAAATATCGTCAGCACAGTAGTCGAGTATCGTCTTATCCTCATACTCCTCCTCGTCAGATAGGGTTACAAGATTACAGCGGAAGGTAACATCGTCGTCGCCAAGGTCAATTCCAATGCTCATTGCTTCCAGGGGAGAACGGCCTGTGTAATATTTGAGTGCATCGTAGCCCAGCACCGCAAGGTTTGCAACATCTGAACCGGGAGACATTGCAGGGTCAACCGTCCTTGCAACACCTACCTCGCCAAGCTTTGCAAGAGAGTCCATACAGGGCTTTTTTGCAAGCTCCATAGGTGTTTTATTATTAAGCTCCCTGTACGGCTCGTCAGCCATACCGTCGCAGAGCATTACAAGATATTTCATATATACCCATCCTAACTTTCAGAAGTTTCTTGAGATTAATTGTTCTGACCGAGCTCGCCTGTAGATAACTGCTTTAAGTAAGCGTTAATAAATCCGTCGAGAGCGCCGTCCATAACAGCCTGCACATTGCCCATTTCAAAGCCCGTACGGTGATCCTTAACAAGGGTGTAAGGCATAAAAACATAGCTTCGGATCTGACTTCCCCATGTGATTTCTTTCTGTACGCCCTTAATATCGGAAATTTTCTCTAAATGCTGTTGTTCCTTAATCTCAACCAGCTTTGAAATAAGCATTTTCATAGCAACATCACGGTTCTGATACTGGCTTCGCTCAACCTGTGAAGCAACAACGATACCTGTAGGAATATGAGTAAGACGGACAGCTGAGGAGGTTTTGTTAACCTTCTGACCGCCTGCACCTGACGCACGGTAAACATCCATCTTAATTTCCTCGGGAGGAATTGTAACCGAGGTATCCTCTTCGATTTCGGGCATAACCTCTAATGAAGAAAAACTGGTATGACGGCGGCCTGCGCTGTCAAAGGGAGAAACACGGACAAGGCGGTGCACTCCTGCTTCGCTCTTTAAGTAGCCATAGGCGTTCTCTCCCTCAATAAGAAGAACCGCGCTCTTAAGTCCCGCTTCGTCTCCGTCAAGGTAGTCAACCTCTTTGACGGTAAAGTTGTGTGCCTGTGCCCAACGCGTATACATACGGTACAGCATCTGTGTCCAATCCTGAGCCTCAGTACCGCCTGAGCCTGCGTGGAAGGTAAGAATGGCATTGTTTTTGTCGTACTCACCTGTAAGGAGGGTCTCAAGCCTTGCCGTAGCAAGCTTTGACTCTAATGCGTCAACCTCGGAGAGTGCCTCGTCATAGAGAGATTCGTCCTCTTCCTCGTCTGCAAGCTCAATGAGGGTTAATGTATCAAAATATGTTGTGTCAAGCTTTTCATAGGTTTCAACCTTTGCTTTCAGGTCGCTTGTCTGCTTCAGGACCTTCTGGGAATTCTCCAAATCATCCCAGAAGCCGGGTTCTGTTGCACGGTTTTCGAGCTGTTGAATCTGGGAGCGCATACTATCAAGTCCAAGTGCTTCGGCATAGTCGTCGATATCCGGTCGCATAGACTCTAACCTAAGTTTCAGTTCTTCAAATTGAAGCATATATATATCCTCGCTTTTTCTTTATTCAATACAACTGATTATTATACTATAATCTTCCTTTATTGTAAAGTAAATAATACACTTAATGTTTACAAATTATTATGTTGATTTAGGCAAAAATATTTGATATAATGCTAATTGGATAATACCGTGTTAATTTACGGTATAAAGTTTTTTTGGAAAGACCAAGGTAATTTTTATGGATTGTACGAAATACACATGTCCTGTGTGCTCGGTGAAGTTTCGCAAGGACGATGACATTGTTGTATGTCCCGAATGCGGTGCGCCTCACCACAGAGAGTGCTACGAGCAGGAAGGTCACTGTCATTATGAAGAAAAGCACGGCGAAGGCTTCGACTTCAAGTCCGAAGTTAAAGCCGATGATGACATAAACTCTGAGGATAACTTTATTCTATGTATAAACTGCGGTACAAAAAATCCAAAGACAGCTAAGTACTGCAACAACTGCGGGGCGGGACTTTACGACGAGGTTACTAACCGTCAGGCAGGAGCCTATCCTCCTCCCTACAATCCTCCCACAGGGGATACAAACGGTGACAGCTCAAGAGAAAGCGAAGCTCCTCAGTCATCTTACACAGCCTTTGCATTTGACCCGATGGGCGGTATCAAGCCGGATACCGAGGTCGGCAGCGGAGTTACTGCCGGAGAGGCTTCAAAGTTTGTAAAGACAAACACACCCTTTTACACAAGACTTTTTAATCAAATAAAATCCTTCGGTCGCTCAAGGTTTTCTTTTGTCGGATTCCTTTTTACAGGCGGATGGATGCTTTACAGAAAAATATACAAGCTCGGTTCCGTTATAACGGCGCTTATGGCAATTCTGATTTTTACCAATGTATATCTTTCTGTTGTTTACAGCAATTTCTTTTCTGAGTATTCAGAGTGGATCAACAGCCTGTACGCCGGCTTCTGGTCAACTTCGTCTACAGATATTCTCAGCTCTTTTGAGGATTTCTTCACAAGTCTTTCTACCGAAGAAAGCTTTGTGCTTATTGGCTACTACATCTCCTACTTCGGCCAGATTGTCATTCAGATTATCTGCGGAATCTGCTGTAACAGATGGTACTATAAGCACTGTATGAAGAAAATAACCGCAATAAAATCTAAAAGCAGTACCAAAGAGGCCGCTGACGCTGAGCTTCAGACCAAAGGCGGTGTCAATGTCGGTCTTTCGGTGAGTATTTATTTCTCTTATCTTTTAATCAGATTTTTGCCCATATTTTTTTACGGAGGTTAAGCTATGAAAATCACAAAAGCTGTTATCCCTGCCGCAGGTCTTGGAACAAGGGTTCTTCCTGCTACTAAGGTTATGCCCAAGGAAATGCTTCCTATTGTGGACAAGCCGGCTATTCAGTATATTGTTGAAGAAGCAGCAAGTGCCGGTATCACAGACATTCTTATTATTACAAACAGAGGTAAGGGCTTTATTGAGGACCATTTTGATAAAGCGCCGGTGCTTGAAAGTATCCTTGAGAGAGACAAGAAGGAGGACCTTCTTGCAAGTATCAAAGACCTTGATAAGCTTGCCAACATTCACTACATAAGGCAGGTTGATACAAAAGGCCTTGGTCACGCTGTAAGCAAAGCAAGAATGTTTGTAGGAAACGAGCCTTTTGCAGTGCTTTACGGTGACGATGTTGTTGTGGGCGGTAACGCACCTGCGACAAAGGAGCTTATTGACGCATACGGCACCTTTGGTAAAGGTGTTGTAGGGATTAAGCCTGTATCAAGAAAGGCTATATCAAGCTACTGCTCTGTTAAGATTGAGCCTTTTAAGGGAAAAAGCAACATTTATAAATGCACGGATATGATTGAAAAACCCCAGAGAGACGAGGACATCTTTTCGCTTTACTCTATTTTGGGAAGATGTGTACTGCCTCCTGAGATTTTTGATATTCTTGACAATACTCCTCCCGGAGCAAAGAACGAGATTCAGCTTACAGACGCTATGAAGGTTCTTGCAACAACCTGCGGTATTACTGCGGTTGAATACTCAGGCACCAGATATGACATTGGCAACAAGTTCGGCATTCTCAAAGCCGCTGTTGAAATCGGCGTTAATCACCCCGAAATCGGCGAGGAGCTTACCGAATATATTAAAGAATTTGCAAAAACACTTTA
>JBJEOT010000067.1:0-56943 GCA_051880855.1 Ruminococcus sp. | reverse complement strand
GTCGGTAACAGGCACAGCAAGGGTTGCCGCCCTGTGCTCAATGGCAAAGGAGACAACTCGGTCGATCTCCTCACGAGACACCAAAGCTCTAGCTCCGTCGTGAATTGCAAGGTGAGTAGTCTGCTCGCTCACACAGCGCACACCTGCCTCAACGCTTTCGCTTCGGGTTGCACCGCCTAAAGCAAGACCGCGAAGCTTTGTAATACTTAGCTTCTCAGTAATATCTTCAATAGCGCTCATATCGCTTTTACGGCATACCACAACTACCTCTTGTATACTCTGAGCGTTCTCAAAAGCGAGGAGTGTGTGGCCGATTGCGGGAAGTCCCAAAAGAGGAATAAGCTGTTTGCTGATTCCCATTGACATACGGGTGGAGTTACCGGCGGCAACTATTACGGCAGCCACTCTGGGATTTTCTTTCATAACCGTCACCTTATCTGTATAATCTCAAGTTAAATGTATTATCTGAATCTTACTGAATTATCAAAATCTTATCAAGCTCGAAACAGCTTGGGTTACAGCCTGTGTAGTAGATTCAACATCAAAATTGCTGTAGATAAGCCGGCCCTTGATATACTCTGCAATGAAGTCAATGCCCCAAATAAGCAGACAGGCAACAACGATGAAGATAATAACCCAAACAAGCTGCCATGTGCGGTGCTTGACTCCGGTATTCTCTTCAAACTTTTCGTTGTAGCTTTTGCTGTCCTGTGCTTCATCGCCGTTGTCGGGGACAAGTCGCCCGCTTTCCTCCACAAGTCCCATAGTAAGACATTGATTGAAAGCGCGGCTGTAAAAATCGAAGGGCACTAAAAGCTTGAAGTCGCTTTCTGCATTAACCTTTTGATTGTAGGTGTTATAAATACTTCCGTCGGTATTCTCAAATGAACAGGGTATTCCCTGTTCATTGAGGGCAGATTCCACAAGCGCTACTGCCCTTCCCTTTACTGTTGCAATTACAACTGCATCTGAGCCATTAAGCTCACAAACCCCTTCCCCGCAAAAAGAGCAGGAGTCGGTCTCGTCACTGACTAAAGCTTTACATTTACAGCAATATTTCAAATTAATCGCCTCATTTATCGTAGTAGTACAAATTAACTATATCACAGATAAAGCTTTTTTGCAACCAAGATAAATGAGGCGCAGGCATATTTATCAGCTGAGCACCGGCTGGTACTGCTCTTTCTTCACAGCCTTTTCCACACACTGGGGTATCAGTTCAAAATTAGATACCAAAGAATTCGGCTTTGATGAGGGAGCATCCTGACCAAAGGGCACAAAGAAAATATTTTTTGTGTTGAGAAGTTTGCCTATATTTTGTGCCGATGCACCCAAGCCGTCATTGGTAGCAAGAGAAATGAGCACCGGTCGGTGTATCCTCAAATGAGACTTTGCCGCCATTGTGACAGGTGTATCGGTTATCCCCAGAGAAAGCTTTGAAAGGGTGTTTCCCGTACAGGGAGCAATAAGCATTACATCGCACATTCTTTTCGGTCCGATAGGCTCGGCGTCCGCTATGGTGTGTATTATTTTACTGTCAGTTATTCTCTCAATTTCCGAAACAAATTCTTCTGATTTTCCAAACCTTGTGTCAGTTGAATAAGCATTAAAGGACATTACGGGGAGCACCTTGCAGCCCATTGACACAAGCTTCTCCATCTGCAAAATAGTTTTGGAAAAGGTGCAGAATGAACCGCACAGGGCAAAGCCTACGGTTATTCCTGTCACCTGTCATCCTCCTCAATAATGTTATATATAGTGTTTTTTACAATTTCTCCTGCTGTTTTTGGGGCGGCTTTTCCCGGCAGAGACAGCGCGTGAATTGCAGTTATACCCAGACGCTCTGCTGCATAAAAATCCACTCCGCCCTCTCCTGAGGCAAGGTCTATCACAACGGCGTTCACCGCGATTTTTGCAAGGAGCACAGGTCCGAGCACAGGCGCGGGAACGGTATTGAAAATCATATCAAACGCCTTCTGAGTGTGAAGATTATCGGTTCTCACGGCATTTGCACCCATGAGCTCTATCCACTGAAGGTCAGACGCTTTTCTGGCACTTACGGTAAGCCTTGCGCCCATTGCCTTTAAGATATTTGCAAGGGACTTTCCTATTCTGCCGTAGCCGATTACAAGGCACTTGGCACCGTTTACAGTGCCCTCGAAATGTCTCATTGCAAGCTCCAAGGCGCCCTCGGCGGTTGCCACGGAGTTGGCTATTGCAAACTCCTCACGGCTGTAATAATCATATATTTCCGCAGTTAGCTTCGGTGTTGCTTTTCTGAGTTTATCGGCAAAACCGCAAAAAATCTTCTTGCCTTTCATCGCTGTAATCAGATCGTCGCTTAAGGGTATATCTTCTCTTGAAAAGGGTGCGGGAATTTCTCCTATGCTGTTTACACATGGTAAAGGAAGGATAATCGCCTCGCTCATCAACGCCGCCTCAAAGGGAGTTGTTATCTCTATATTTTTCATTTCCTTTACTGCATCAAAGCCTCCGAGAGAGACTACATATCCGTCATCGCAGAGGGCTCTTGCACAGTAGAGCTGTCGTTTGTCACCGCCTATGCAGGCGAATGACTCGGGTCCGTACTTCATAACTAACACCACATCAATCTGTATCTCATGCTATCTTATGTTGATACATTTCCCGTGGTGACACAAAAGAAAAGCCGGGATGCAAGACCAATACTCACATCTCGGCAAATTCTACCGTTGATTTATTTTTTTACTCTGAATTTCTGCACTCTGAACAAAATCCAAGCCAACAGCTTGCGAGGTATCAGCCTTGTTGAGAAAATACCCAACTTCACAAGGACTCCCGGAACAATTACCGTCTTGCCCTTGAGTGCATGCTTGATTGCATACCTTGCGACAAACTGCGGAGAATGTCCCGAAACGGCAAAATCAGCCTTGGCGACACGATTAAACTCTGTTGCAACAGGGCCGGGACAAAGAACGCTTACCTTGACATCAGAGCCTTTGCGCTTGAGCTCCTGATAAATAGACTCTGTCATTGTGACAACATAGTGCTTTGAGGAGTAGTAGCTTGTCATAAGCGGGCCTATCATAAAACCTGCCACAGAGCCTGTGTTAAGTATGTAACCGCTGTCACGCTTGATAAAATCCTCTAGAAAAAGCCTTGTTAGAATGTGCACGGCGCGGACATTTGTATCAATAAGCTTTAGCTCCCTTTGCAAATCAGCCTCGTCAAAAAAGCCGAAATTACCGAAGCCGGCGTTATTGATTAGCATGTCGATGTTCTCGTCCTTTGTGGCATCGTAGAGGTTCATACACTCCTGCTCTATAGACAAATCGCAGGGAATGCACCTGACATTAACAGACGAAAGCTCCTCTTTCAGCTCTGAAAGTCTATCGGTGCGCCTTGCCGCAAGAATTAAATCCCAGCCCATCGAGGCAAGATGACGAGCCATCTCTCTGCCGATTCCTGAGCTTGCGCCTGTTATTAACGCTTTCATTCTCTATTCCCCATTCCACTGATAATTTGCTAAATCCACCCTGTGGTTTTCAACCTCTACCCCTTCGGCTTCGAGGAGAAGCTGTTGTGCGTTAATACCTCCAAAAGCAAAGGCACCCGAGAGCTTGCCCTCTCTGTTCACCACCCGAAAGCAAGGTATTGTGCCGGGAGACGGATTGGCATGAAGGGCATAGCCCACAACCCGTGACCACTTGGGATTACCTGCATAGGAGGCTATCTGACCGTAGGTTGCAACCTTTCCTTCGGGGATTTTCTTAACAATTTCATAGATTCTTTCAAAGGTATTCATATTATCCTCATCTTGTCACCGACACTCATTGATATCAATATTCCTAAAGATTTTTCTCGAAGATTATGAATCTGCCCTTGCGCCAGAAAGCTTCGCCAACCTCTTTGAATCCTAAGGACTTATACATAGGAATTGCCTTTATGTTACCCGAAAAGGTATCTAGACGAATAGCGTTAAACCCATTTCCAAGGGCATAGCGCTCAATCTCAAGCATACAGGAACGGCCTATGCCCTGACGCTGAAAATTGGGAGAAACACATAAACGATGCATAGCTATAAAATGAGCGTCGGGTTTTTCCCAATGGGCAGTTTCGTATTCCTCTTCAACCTCGCGGTTAAGAGCAAAGGCGGCGGCGATTTCGCCCTCGCGCATACAAAGGTGTAAATCTCCGTTCTTAACATCTTCGGTTATGGTATGTGCGCTCGGGTAGTCTTCGTCCCACTGGTCGATACCTGCTTTTTGCATACTCTCAACGCCGCTTTTGTAGAGGCAGACAAGTGCAGGCAAATCTTCTTCCGTTGCAATTCTGAAGCTCAAGTCCATATTAATAATCCTTTGCTGAAATATGTTTATATAGGTAAATATTAACTCCCGGTAAAAACTGCAAACAGCATCTATATCTGCTGTCACTTTTCGCCGTTCCATTCAAGGAAAAACTCCTGCATAAACTCCTTCATAAAGCTATGTCTGTGAGCGGCAATTTCTTTTGCGGTTTCTGTATTCATCATATCTTTGAGCAAAAACAGCTTCTCATAAAAATGATTGACTGTTGTACCCTCATATGTTTTGTAATCTGCTTCGCTTAAATCTAGTCTAGGCAACTCAGAGGGATCATACATACGCCTGCCTCTGCTTCCTCCGAAAGCAAAGGTACGTGAAATACCCATAGCGCCTATGGCGTCAAGCCTGTCTGCATCCTGCACGATTTTGCCCTCGACTGTCTCGGGAATAACCGAATCGCTTCCCTTGAAAGAAACGGTTCTGATTGCCTCAATAACCCTGTTCTCGACATCTGCATCAACTTTGAGTCTGTGCATAATCGCTCTTGCGTTTGCAAAATCAGAGGTATCGAAAATCTTAGAATCATCGGCATCGTGCAAGAGCGCTGAAAGAGCAACCACAAGCTCATCGCACTCTTCACTTTGAGCTATTTTACAGGCGTTATTGTATACTCTGACGCTGTGCCAATAGTCGTGGCCTGAGGCTTCTCCCTCAAACAAAGTCTTTATGTATTCTTTGATTTCTTCGATTATCTTCGCTTTGTCTGTCATTGGATATTACCGTCCTAAACCGTTTCCCTGAAATAAACCATATGCGAGGCAAAGTCTGTTTTGCTTCACTTCATTCAACTTAATCCGATACTGTTTTTTGCACTTAAGCTGCAGGGGAATATATAATATAATCTACAGCAGTTTATTCAACTCAAAAAGCAGTTTTTTCTTCATACGCTCTAACTCGGCATCTGACGGACGATTATCATCACTATACATTTTATCCATCGGATACCACCAAACAGGACCTTTACCGCAGTTCCCGTATCTCTCAATATCTCCGGTTCTTCTGGGAAATAAATGCCAATGAAGATGTGCATCTCCCATACCGAGTAATTCATAATTCATCTTTTCTGCGCCGAAGGCTTTGGAAACAGCCTCGGCAACCAATGACATTTCTCTGAGAAACATCATCTTTTCTTTATTTTCAAGATGAAAAAGCTCAGTCTTATTTTCGTGGTATTTATAGAGGAAAAGCGTATATCCGTAAAAATGCTGATTATCGCCTATAACCACATAACCTGTACTTAATTCCTTTACAAAGTATGGATTTTGGTTATTCTTAATCAGTTCTATTCTATCGCATATTAAGCACACGGATATATCTCCAATCAAATTCAAATTTTTCTTTGATAACAGCACTACCGTCTCATTCTGTGCATTGTTATACAAACTTAGTGTAAACTCTTTTTCATAATTCGGAAGCATAAATTCTATAGATTTTAGCCACTGACCGTTTTCTTTTCGTTCTTTATAAACCGGCCGCTTTGACCTATGCCTGTTTCCACACTGCTTCTGATAAAAGTTGCATTTTAGATGATTTCTACAAATGTTTTGTAAAAATCGAAAATCTTTCCTTCCTCCTGCGCGCAAACCAGGAAACGGCTGATGACTGCTCCTGTCTGATACTTTTGTTGAATTAACTGTAAATGTCCCTGCAAATCATTAGGAAATCCATTGGTAATCTCTTCCTTCATCAGAAAGGTAATGTATCTATCACTGTTCTTTTCCCATATAATTTGACCCTTCTTTAACTCGATAGAGCGGTCTGATGACGAAATGGTAATTCCTCTTTGTTCCGTCTGCATATTTTCAGAATGCTGCACTCTGGAATATAAATATGGATTTTCTATATAACGGCGTAGTTTTTCCCGCTCGATAAGTTCAAAAGATACAATACAATCCGTATCAATATCCGTTTCCTGATAAGGATTATTTCTAAGTTCATTTAATGTTTGTATTGCTTCCATATGGCAGCGCAGCTTTTCCATCCGCTGTTGTAATTCAAGCTGCTGCTGTTGCAATTCAGACAATTTTTTCTCAAAGAGATGATAATGCTGTTGTGGTGTCGTGCTTTCCATCTGACGAATAGTCTTTAACGGAAGTCCCAGATTTTTATAAAATATCACATCAGAGATACTCATCAGATCCTCAATCGTATACTCTCTGTAATTATTTGACCTATCTTTTGCTGGTGTAAGTACCCCCATCTCTTCCCAATAACGAAGTGTAGATGCAGGTATATCGAAAAAATGCGAGATTTCTCCAATCTGAAAATTACAAGCCATTTTTCTTTCCTCCAATAGAAACAGCATAACATTTTCTTTGTTGACTTTCAAGTACCTTGAAGGTTTATCATCTGTTATGGAGGTATTTGACTTATGCAAAACACACTTGTTTTTCACTATGAACATGAAGTCCGCTTTTCAAGAATACTGAGATTTATCATCCCGACTTATCTGACTTCTCTGTTTAACACCGTGTATACAATTATTGACGGTATATTTGTTTCCGGTTATGTAGGAACGAATGCTCTTGCTGCAATCAATATCGTTTACCCCATCGTAAATGTACTTACCGGAATTGCCCTGGTCTTTGCGGCAGGCGGTAGTTCGATTGCCGCATTACATATCGGCGGAAACAGAAAAGAAGAAGCAAATCGCTCATTCTCTGTCAGTATTATATTTTCTATTATGCTGGGATGTCTTATCTCCACATGTGTTATTTTGAATCTGTCTGCCATACTTAAAATGCTTGGTGCATCCGACTGCACTATAAATGACTGTAAAACTTATGCTATTTTCTGGCTTGCAGGCACTCCCGTTGTTATCGGAAAGGAGCTCTTCACTTATTTAATTCGCGTCGACGGTTCTCCAACTTATAGCTTTGCTACTGCATTGACAGGTGGTATTTTGAATATTGTTCTGGATTATCTCTTTATTAAAAACTTAGAAATGGGCATTACGGGAGCAGCACTTGCAACTATGCTTGGGCTATCTGCTTCTTTTTGCATGGGAATCTACTATTTTGTAAAGAAAAAGAAGTATCTCACCTTTACATTCCACGGTCTCTCACTAAAGGAAGCCTTTCGATGTATGATAAACGGACTATCAGAGTTTGTAGATCAAATCGCTATTGCTATCACAACCATCATTTTCAACCGTGCCGCTCTTTCCTTTGCCGGAGAAAACGGTATTGCAGCCGTATCCATTATTATGTATCTGCAATTTCTTTTTATAGGTATTTATTTTGGATTCTCTATGGGTATCGCTACTCCGCTCGGCTATGCCTACGGCGATAAAAAGATTAAAGTTTGCAAAATTTTGGAGCGCTACGCCTATCGCTTTTTTATGGTTGCGCCGGTTGTAATCTACGCACTAACCTATGTTCTTGCACCGCTTGGAGTTTCCTTTTTTGCAGCTTCCTCAAGCCGTGTATTTTCCCTTGCAGTTTCCGGTATGAGAATTTACGGTCTCGGTTTTTTATTTAGCGGTATCAACATTTTTGCTTCAATCCGTCTCATGGCTTACGGAAAAGGTCATTTGTCAGGATTGATAACTTTTTTACGCTCATTTGCATTGTTGGTTTTGTTCCTAACAATTTTGCCAATTAAATTCGGGTTGTACGGAATCTGGTTTGCTGTACCTGCTGCAGAGTTTCTGACACTGTTTATCTCAATTCCGCTTCTTAAACGGAAGCCTAACACAAGCCAAATTTCCGTCTCGAAAAAGCAGTAATGGCAAGCCTATGTTTTCTCAGCATTGATAACGAAATATATAGAAATTGCAACACCGCTGCTTCTATTGCTTTCTGTAACATCTATGATTCATGGAGTTTGGACAAAAGAGCAACCATCTCATTCTGTAATGAGTTTAGGTGAGGAAAGTTCGATGCCGACAACACCGTATTTTGCCTGCTCATCGGCGGAATAGTATGCTTCCATATCTGATGCTTGTGCTGTGTCAATCTCATTTTCCGCATAGCCGCACTTAAAAAGAGGCAATGTCTTGTACAGTTCTTCAAAGTCAGGAAAGCGGTGCAAATTCAAAACCGTTGCTTGCAGTTTTTCACCGCTAATTGTATTAGTAAACATAATGGTATCGCCGTTTTTTATTTTTTTACGCTTTTCATCCCACAAGCGAAGCTCGATTGTTTTTCTTCCGCTTTTTATCATCTCAAAAGGTTCTGCGTGAATCTTCATACAATGCTCGACACTTTCCCGACTCAAAAGAGCAACCGTTTCCACATGGGCGGTGCGGGGGAACATATCGACCGGAGTGATTATCTCGCATGTATAGCCGTCGGCACAGAGGATTTTAAGGTCGCGGGCAAGGGTTGCCGGGTCACAGGAAACATAAACGATGCGCTCCGGATTCATCTTAACAATTGTCGAAAGAAGCTCTGCATCGCATCCCTTTCGGGGCGGGTCGATAACAATTACATTTGGGGCAAGCCCCTCTGCCTTAAGCCTTAATGCACCTTCGGCTGCATCACCGCAAATAAACCTTGCATTGCCGATGCCGTTGAGCTCGGCATTTTTCTTAGCATCTTCAATAGCTTCGGGCACTATCTCTACTCCAACAAGGCACTTGCAGTCCCTTGCCATTGTGAGTCCTATTGTGCCTGTTCCGCAGTAAAGGTCAACCAAAACATCGTCTTCTTTCAGACCGGCAAAGTCCCTTGTAAGAGAATAAAGCTTTTCTGCCTGTTTGCGGTTGACTTGATAGAAAGACTGAGGTGAAAGATAAAACTTAAGTCCGCAGAGCACATCTGTGATATTATCCTCACCGTAAACTGTTCTGAAGCTCTTGCCTAAAACAACATTTGTTTTTTCTTTGTTAGAATTAACAATAATGCTTTTTATGTTGGGGGCTTCGGCTCTGAGTAGCTCTGTAAGTTCATCTTCGCAGGGTACTATACTTCCGTTTATCACAATGCAAACCATAAGCTCATCTGTTTTTTCACCGTATCTGAGATAAAGATGACGGATTAAGCCCTTGTGCTTCTCTTCATCATAGACGGAAATTCCCTTTTCTTCAATAAAGGCTCTGAGTGCATTTGCCACGATGAAAAAGCTTTCCGGCTGCAGAAGGCAATCGCCGTTTCCCACAATTCTATGGCTGTGTCGGAAGAAAAAGCCCATTGTAACCTTGCCGTCTTTATCCCTGCCAAAGGGAATCTGAGCCTTGTTGCGGTAGCGACACTCGCTCTCGGCGCCTATTATAGCATTAACCTGAGTATCAATGCCGCCTATACGCTTTATGGCATCTTTAACTCTTTGCTCCTTTGCCCTTAGCTCGGCTTCGTAAGAGATATGATTATACACGCACCCACCGCACTGCCTTGACACCGGGCATTGTGGCTTAATTCTGTCCGCAGAGGACTTTACGATGTTCTCTATTTTGCCGAATGCGTGGGTTTTCTTCACCTTCAGGATTTTTACCGTAAGCTCATCGCCCACAGCTGAGTCCGGCACAAATACAGCTATTCCCTCTTCGCTTCTGCCTACTCCGCTTCCCTCTGAGGTAAGGGCGTCTATTTTTAGGTTTATTATATCATTCTTCTTGAACATTCCGTCACCGCCTAAGCTTTTACTCATATATTTTATCATTAGAGCGAGGATTTGGCAATCATCAATCACAAGATTGTTGACAGGGATATTTATTTTTTATATAATTTCAAATATAATATTATTAGAAGTGCTTAATTAAAATAATCCCGGAGATGAATCTGATGCAATATGACCACATCTTGGAAAAAATAAAAAGAATCCACTTTATAGGTATCGGCGGCAGCGGCATGTGCCCTTTGGCAGAGATTCTGCACACAGAGGGTTTTGAGCTGACAGGCTCCGACTCAAGCGAATCCGACACCCTGGAGAGAATTATAGGATACGGAATTCCCGTTAGTATGGGACACAAGCCTGAGAACATTGAGGGTGCTGAGCTTGTGGTATACACAGCCGCCGTTAAACCTGATAATCCTGAGCTTGTTGCCGCTAAGGAGAAGGGTATTCTCTGTCTTGAGCGAAGCGTTATGCTGGGCATTGTAACAAGAAGATACCGAAGGAGCATTGCGGTTGCAGGTACTCACGGCAAGACAACTACTACCGCTATGATTTCTCAGGTGCTTATCGGCTCAGGCTTTGACCCCTCTGCAATTATCGGCGGTAAGCTCAACTACATCGGCGGTAACAGCTATGTGGGACAAAGCGACATCATTGTATGCGAAGCCTGTGAATATAAGGACACCTTCCTACAGCTATCTCCCTATCTCGCCGTTATTCTTAACATTGACGCTGACCACCTGGACTACTTCAAAAATATTGACAACATAAAAAAATCCTTTAATCAATTTTCCAAACAGACCACAAGAGCAGTCATATTCTGCGGTGACGACAAGAATTCCCATGACGCTCTGGCTGACACTGAGCTTGAGAAAATAACCTTCGGTTTCAATGAGGGCAACGATTACAGAGCAGTAAACATTGTGTCACAGGGTATGGAGCAGAGCTTTGACCTGCTGTATAAGGGTGAGCTTGTAACCTCGGTTACACTCAATGTACCCGGCAAGCACAACATTGCAAACGCCCTTGCCGCTGCTGCCGCAACTCACTTTATGGGCGCAACAGCTAAGGAAATTTCAGAGCATCTTAACAAGTTCAAGGGTGTTCACAGACGGTTTGAGATTCTCGGTCATCCGCAGGGAATTACCGTTGCCGACGACTTTGCACATCATCCCACCGAGCTTACGGCAACCCTTACCTCTGCTATGGGTATGGGATTCAGAAAGGTCTGGGCTGTGTTCCAGCCTCACACATTTTCCCGAACTGCTATACTTCTGGATGATTTTGCAAAGGCACTTTCTATTCCCGACGAAGCTGTTATCTCTGAGATTTTGGCTGTCAGAGAGGAAAACACCTACGGCATCAAATCTCAGGACTTAGGGGATAAAATTGAGGGTGCTCACTGCATTGACACCTTTGAGGATATTACAGCTTTTATCAAGGAAAACGCTCAGCCCGGCGACTTGGTGCTGACTCTCGGAGGCGGTAATATATATATGTGTGCAAATATGATCCTCAAAGCTTTGCAAGAGGAAGCTTGATTAAAGCTTAAGATACTTTACAATATCAAAACACCGATGAGTATAAAGCTCATCGGTGTTTTTTTGATTAATCCGAACATTCGGTTTTATCCGCAGATTTTCTTTGATACATTGGTACAAAGCTTGCTTAGAAGCTTAGAAAGCGGAAAGACAAGTATACCCACTATCAAATTACTGACGGCGTGAATTGCGTCATAAGGAAGCCCCGCAACAATCCAAGCGACTGTCTGCTTGAAGCTGAGTCCGAACATAACTGCCTGTGCAGGTGCATAAAGAGTTCCGAATGAAAGTCCGAACAGGGCGCACACCAACGGATATACTACCATCTTTGCCTTGTCGGGCATTTTGCCGGGCAAGAGCATTGTAACCGCCCAAAGAACTGCCCAGATGTAAAGATAAGGCACCCACCAGGCTGCAAATCCGGCAAGTATTCCGTTCAGGAAAACATAAATGTAAATGGGAATCAGCGCCTTTACTCGGAACACAAGGGTGAAAACCATAATAAACATACCCAAAAGATGCACATTTGGAAGAAACTCCATTGCAACCTTCGAGGCAAACATCATTGCGCCGAACATTGCAAAAAGCGCCATCTCGAAAGCCGTCAATCCTACGCGCTTCTTCCTTGCCTGCGGTTTGTGGATATTCTCGGCAGTACCGTTTCGATTGCCTGAAGATTTCATTTCTTACTTTGCAAGCGTCATTTCGTAGTGAGCATCGGCTTCGATAGTCTCGCCGTCCACACCTGTCATCATCATCTCGCCGTTTTTGGTAAATGACCAATAGTAGCCGTTTAAGTCATAATCAGCCAAGATGCCGTTAACTGTTTTGACATAGAGTCCGTACTGACTCTCATCACCTGCGACAAGCTCGTTTTTCAGCAGAGCATCTCCGAGGATTTCTTCGTCGGTGTTAACTGTAAAGGTAACGGAGTTATCGCCTGCTACTACCTCGAAGTAGAACTTTGTTGAGCCCTCGCCCACAGTAGTATCCTCGGTGTACTGAGCGTCAGCCCACATAGCATTTTCGGCACTCTCGGTTGCTTCAGCCGTTGTTTCTGTCACAACAGCAGTGGGAGCCTCGGATGAATCCGCAGGCTCAGTCTGAGATGTACAGCCCCAAAGTGCAAATACTGCCGCAAGGCACATCAGCACGGCGAGAGATACGGACACAAGAGATTTTTTGTTTGTCATAGAAAATTCCTTCTTTCTGAAATTTTTCTGCACAAAAGAAAATAAACATATCTTCATCTCCCAAGATACATTTACGGTCACGAAACAATAAGCATTCCGACTTATGCACAAGGGTGTGCAATTACGGCAATGGTTGTTGCGGCGGATTTACACCGCGCTTTCCTTATTCCTGCAATGAGTAAGCTTCATGTTTTTATTACATTAAAGGGTCAAAACAGTTGCATCATAAAGATGCCGAATCGTGTGTATTCAATTGTGTAAGCTTTAAGGACCTTTGTCCTTTTATGAATTATAGCACATCAGCACAAAAAATACAAGTAAAAGAAAAAGCATCCCAAGAAAAACTTGGGATGCAAAAAGAGAGGAAGGAGTTAAAAATGAAAAAAATAATAAGATTAATAGCTGTAATTATACCACTGAATGTAGCTGTCGTCATCGTCGCTGCCGGGCTTTGCGGTTTCGGGGATATCCTCCTGAAGCTTCAGCGTGATGTCGCCTGTTGCGCCTGAGCGTTTGATTGTAAAGACCACCTCGTCACCTACATTGTGCTTATCCAAAATATCTTCAATATCATCTGAAGCGGAAATCTCAACAGAGTCTACCTTGAGAATCATATCTCCGCTTCTGAAGCCCATTTCGTCTGCGTTACTTCCCTTGTCAACGCTGTAAACATAACAGCCTAAATCGTTGAGACCGTACATCCACGCAACGGCGTTTGATGTAACATCGATAAACTCCATACCGACATCAATTCTGCCTCTGACATAACCGAACTCCATAAGGTCGGACATAACATCAATAACATCATTTATGGGTATTGCAAATCCCAAGCCCTCAATCTCGGAGCCTGAGGACTTTGCATTGACAATGCCTACTAAGTTTCCGTAAACGTCGAAGAGTCCGCCGCCGGAGTTACCGGGGTTAATAGCTGTATCTGTCTGCATAAGGTTCATTGTAACGCCGTCAACGGTAACATCTCTGTCAAGAGCGCTTATTATTCCCTCTGTAACCGAGCCTCCAAGCTGACCCAAGGGGTTACCGATGGCAACTGTCCTCTCGCCTACCTTGAGATTATCGGAATTGCCGAAAACCGCACAGGTTAAGTCACTTGCATCAATCTTAATAAGAGCAATATCAGTACGGGAATCTGTGCCGATGAGGTTTGCTTCATAGCTCTCGCCTGTGCGAAGGGTTACGGTGATTTTTCTGGCATTCTCGATAACATGGTTATTGGTAACTATATATCCTGTGCTGTCAACGATAACACCGCTTCCTGCACCTGACTTGATATACTGCTGGGCAAAGCTTCCTGTCTCCACAACCTCTGTTATAATCTCTACAACGCTGTTTGCGGTTTTGTCAACAATCTCGACAGTAGTAAGCTCAGAACCGCTTGCAGAAGGCCGAGAACCGGAATCGGGACTGACTTGATTGATTGAAAGACCGCCGCCTGAAGAACTGCCGGAATCAAAGACATCATTCATAAGAAAAACCGTAACGGCGGCTGAGCCTACACCGAAGACTGAAGAAAGCACAATACAGAGTACAATAATAAGCGCAATGGGTGTTCTTGCCTTTGGTTTTCTTTGTCTTTGCTGAGTGTGGCGAGCGTCAGCAGGAGGAGTATAAAGAGGAGTTACCGGCGTACTTCTTACTACATTATCGCCCTGCCATTCGTAGGAACAGGGTTTTTGCTCAGGTGGCATCTGAGCAGCCGGTGTGTCAGCTTGCGATAATACATCTGTCGGTACATTCGCAGATACCGTCTGCACATCAGCTGCATCAGAAGAGAGAATTTCCTCCTCTGCAGGCTGAGGTTCAAAAGAAGCATCTGTACCAAAACCTGCATTTTGATTTTGCTGATTATTACTGTTTGAATATAAGTCATCGTAAGGATTATTCATAAATGCCTCCGTTTTTTCTTAAGTTTGGCATTATTATATTCGCCTAAAGTGACAGTTATATGAAATCACCTTGAAATGAGAATGAAAATATCAAAGCCCAATCTTCTGTGATTGGGCTTTGACTGAATAATTATGATTTGTTTTACGGAGCTTCAACCTCAAAGGTACCGCAATCGGGCTTTGACTTGTTGCTGAGAGGATAGTAACCGCAGTCGCCCTTAACAACAAGGAGGTCAGCTGTCTGCTTATTGCTGCCGTTATTGAAAATGATGTTTACACAGCCTCTGTCAATCCAAGCAGCGTACTGCTTCTGGCCTTGGTCATTGGTGCCGATAAGCTCCATCTTTACACCGGGCCAACTCATTGCAGGTCCGCCGTTCCATGTGTAGCAATTGATAGAATACTTTGTACCTGCCCAATTATATACATCGGTAAATACTATATAGTACCCGGATTTCTGCTCCTTAATCTCTGTGTAAGTGCCGTCTGCCTCAATAGCGTTCCACTTACCGCCTGTGAAGATAAAGTGATTTGAATAATTCTCGCCTGTCTCTGCGTTTGATGTCGGCAGATTGCCTGTCTGCTCGCTTGTGCCGAGGATATTGTTTGAGAAGATGACTGTACCGCCCCTGAGCTCTTCGGGAATCTCGTAATACCAGATGTTGTCTTCACGCTCTTGCATCAGAATTCCAGGCCAAGCATTGTTCTCAACAGTAGGCTCATCCTTAAATACATAGCAATAAACATGAGTCCACATTGTCTCGCTGTTATCGTACTTTACCCAAGTAGCCTCGTCCTCTGAAATCTGCTCATAGCAATATGTGGCTGTTTTGTCTCCTGCAATAAGCTTGAGCGTGACAGCACGCAGATCCTCTTGAGCATTGTCGATGATTTCTTTGTCGATTTCACAACCGCTGTCAATAGATGCAATTTGCTTCTGTATAGCAGTGGCGTCCTTAACGTTAACCGTGGGATTTCCGTCTTTATCAGCATCCAGATTGACATTGGCAAGACGAATCTGAGTTTCGGTGTAGGTCTCAAGATTTGCAGAATACTTCTGAATTGAAGTTACATCTCTGACATTCACAATTCCGTTTTGGTCTGCATCGCCTAAATATCCTACAAACACTTCGACCTCACTTGAAGCTGTATCAAAATCGCTCTCGCTGAAGGTAAGAGTCTTAATACCTGAGAAAGCTATGGGCTCTCTGCCGTTGACAGTATAGAAAGCCTCGTCGGTATTCTTTGCGATAATATCTACGGAAAGAGTATCGGCTGTAAATTTACAGCTTTCAACAGTTGAAGCAAGGATAACATCATCGGGATTGTAAACAACAGCAACACCCGAAGTGCCGATTGAACCTGAAATTTTTCCGTCGGACACAGTAAATACATTGCCTGAAATCTGGTCAACATAAGTACCGTCCGAAAGAGTGGTAACAGGAACATTTGCGTTCACTGCATTGCCGCGGCAGTTGACAAGAACAACGCCTGCATTTCCGCGCTCAATGATTGCAATGTTGCCTGAGCTTGATACTGCTTCGCTTGTTCCCTGGAAATGGTTGTGGAATTTGTTGATTGCAACAGTTGCATCATCATTCCAAGCTGTGTCAGAAGCCACACCCAGGTCAATGCTGTAAACATCGGCGGGTGTGTCGGTAGGACGGGCAAGGTACATGGAAACTACATCTGCACGGGAAGCCATACAGGCCCATCTCTTGGTAAGAAGATTTACGCCGGGAATAGACCTTGTCTTGCAGCCGTCCATATAGGTGTCGTGAGACTCGTCCCAGAGGACAGCAGTCTGATTAGTCATACCGTTGTTAAACGATTCGGGCACGGCGTTTGCTGCCGTTCCGTTATTAACAGCGTCGCAAATAGCATAGAAAGCAGTGGAGTTTGTAATGTTCATATACTCCAGATACCATGTGAAGGAACGCTCGGTAGAAGTGGTGTTGAGAATTTCACCGTACATATAGAGGTCCTTGCCGTACTTGTCTTTAGCATAGGGATAGATGCCCTGCTTACCGTTTACGCCGTTATACATAAGATTGTCCCAGAAATCGGAAGCGTACTCTCCGTCATACTTGGTCTCAATGTGCTTTGCGGCATCAATGCGGAAGCCGTCGATACCGATATCAATGCACTCCTGCCAATAGTCGAGGACAATCTCCTGGACTACAGGGGAGCCTGTGTCAAGGTCAGGAAGCAGAGAAACTGCGTTCTGTGTGCAGTCGAAGGAGCCCTGGTCGGTGTACTTGCAGTTTGCATAGGGATAGTGGAACACACCTGCGTCAATAATGGCTTTTGAGCTCTCAAAATCCCATGCACGCTCACAGAGATAGTCAACCGCATTAGCGTCCTTGGGAATAGTATTTGCGTTGATTTTGTAATCTGCGGTTTCATTGTTGCCGAGATGGTTAATAACTGCATCGGCAATAACATAAAGGCCCAGCTCATGAGCTGATGAAATCATATCTTTGAGCTCATTCTTTGTGCCGAGAGCATTATCCTCGCTCTGATTGATCTCGAAGGCTGCCGGCTGATACATCATCCACCAGCCGTTGGCATTATCCTCCTGAAGGATTTTCACGCCTTTTGTTGTCTCTTTAAGCTCAGTGGGAGGAGAAATCTGGATTGTTGTAAATCCTGCCTCTGCAATAGCTTCAAGATTGTTCTTAATCTCATTGTATGACCAGTTCCAAGCCTGAAGGATAAGTCCGTCATTCACTGTCTCGCCAAGTGCGTAATCCTTGCCGATTGCAGGCTGAGCGTCTGAATCAACCTCGGCAGAAACCGAAACGCTTGCCATGGAAAGCACCGATGCTAACATCAGAACTGCAAGAATAACGCTGAGTAACCTCTTTGTTTTCATTAAATAAACCTCCGTTCGATTTGTACTCAGATTAAAGAAAAACTAATAAATCTTACTAAAAGTATATCTAATTTACGGTTTTCTTTCAATTAGCATTAGTTACAAGAAATCTATTTCCGATTTGTCTATATTAACACCGAGAAAACTTAGGGCATAGAATGTACTGACAAGCATAGGCGAAAGAATAAAAAGCTGCATCGCCAATTTGTCGAAAGGAGAAAAAATATGGACTATATGAAAGATGTTATGACATCCTACGGCATTCCTCCCCTGCCTAAAATCACGGCTGAGGCTATGGCATATATTCCCTTCCAGCAGAAGGGCACGGACATCTACACAGCTATAAAGGGCTTCGAGGCAGGCACAATGTATCCTGTTCTTGACAAACCTTGGTACGGCGGAAAATGCGAGGGTGGAAAGAAATGACCTCCAGAGAAATACTACTGAGAAAAATCTCCACCTACGCCTTTGCCATACACGAGCTGAGACTGTTTTTAGACACACATCCGAAAGACACAAAAACCCTTGCTAAGGTTGAAGAATTCGAAGAAAAGCTTATGCCTTTGAGAGAGGAATATATCAAAAAATACGGACCTCTCACGAAAAGTGAAAATCCGAAAGATTATTGGGCATGGGTCAACGACCCCTGGCCCTGGGAAGGAGAGTAAAAAGAGATGTTTGTATATGAAAAAAGACTTCAGTACCCTGTAAAGATAAAGCAGACCAACCCCAAGCTTGCACAGATAATCATTACTCAATACGGCGGTCCCGACGGCGAGCTGGGAGCCTCGCTGAGATACCTGAGCCAAAGATTTACGATGCCTCTGCCCGAGCTCAAAGCAACGCTTAACGACATCGGCGTTGAAGAGCTTGGACACCTTGAGATGATTGGCACCATTGTATATCAGCTTACAAAAAATCTCGACGAAGAGAAGCTAAAATCCGAAGGATATGACGCATACTTTGTTGACCACACCGCAGGTATTTATCCTCAGGGCGCCTCAGGTGTGCCCTTCTCTGCTCAGTCACTGCAGGTAAAGGGAGATCCCATTACGGACCTGCACGAAAACTTGGCCGCAGAGCAGAAGGCAAGAACAACCTATGATAACATCTTGAGATACTGCGACGACCCTGATGTTATTGACCCTATCAGATTTCTGCGACAGCGTGAGGTTGTGCACTATCAGCGCTTCGGCGAAAATCTGAGGCTTCTCACCGATAAGCTTGACAGCAAAAACTTCTACGCATTTAACCCTGCATTTGACAAAAAGTGCTTTGAAAAAAAGCAAAAGGATAAAAGGTAAAGTAACAGCTCACAAACCTCAATAAAAAAGTCCTCCGGTCAGCGGAGGACTTTTTTGTGCCCTAAACAAAACATTATATCGGCAAAAGGTACAGTATACTGACGTTACTTAAGTATCTAAGAAATCATCATACTTGGGATACGCGAACATCAAAAATTAATCGGCTCTTTTCACTATACAAATACTGTTCATAAATAATTTCAGCAGATATTTGTATTTTTTGCAGAAAAAATAACTAAAAAACTATTAATTTATATTATAAATTTGTAATTTTTTTCTTGAAAGACTATGCTTGTTGTGATATATTAGAATTAAGAAGAAAAGGAGTTGATGTTATGTTTATCAAGAATGAACGACACATACCCAAAAGACTAATCAGTCTGTTGATTGTTCTCACGCTTATGCTGTCTTGCTTTGCATTCACTGCATCTGCAAAGGGAGTATCTGTGACGGACTTTTCGGTAGACGATATGGAGCTCATCGAAAATTGCTCCGGCTACGAGTGGAGTGATTATAACGAAGAGACCGGAGAATGCGACTTAACTTATTATCGTTACGAACCGTATAACGATCTCCACTATACCGTAAAGTTTTCAGACAACACATCTTACACAGGCAGCTCCACCGGATTCAGTAATAACGATGTCTATTATGATGTTTATTTAGACACCGCACAGAGCTACGATAATCAGTGGAAGGTTGGCGGAAGCTACCCTGTTACGGTTTCTCTTTATGCCGACGGAACTAAGGTTGAAAGCAAAACCGTAACGTTAAAAATTGCTGAAACTCCCATTGAAAGCATCACCGCAGAGCCTGTATCCCTGATTGAATATACCAACGGATACTACACAGAGGATTATGAGACAGGCGAAGAATTCTTCGAATATTCCTTCGACAGCAAAATGAACATTTCTGTTTTATGGAAAGACGGCACTACTACCGAAACTGACGGCTACGGCATAAACTACGACGATAAATGGTACAGATTTGATATAATTACAAATCAGTCAGTTGACAACCCCTGGACTGCAGGCAATACGTATTCTGCTGAGATTTCTATATTGAATAAAACTACTACTGTGCCTGTAACTATTATAGATTCCCCCGTTGAGAGCATCACAGCAGAGCCTTTGACTCTGCTTGAAAACGCCGACGGATATATTGACGAAGATTACGATACCGGTGAGGAATACTTCTACTACGAAGTCAGCAGTAAAGTGCATGCCACAATTCTCTGGAAAGACGGTACTACTACTGAAACTGAAAACAACGGTCTATACTACTATGATGAGTGGTACAGCTTTGATGTCACTTCAAATCAATCGGCTGATAATCCCTGGACTGCAGGCAATACATATTATGCCCAGTTTTCTTTGATGGGTGTATCTGTTTCGGTGCCTGTTACTATTGTAAATACTCCTGTTAAGAGCATCACCGCAAAACCTGTGTCACTGATTGAATACACCAATGGATACATCACAGAAGATTATGATACAGGCGAGACTTACTTCCATTATTCGGTTGTGGATAATATGCATATCTCTGTTTTGTGGGAAGACGGCACTATTACCGAAACTAACGGCTACGGCTTAAACTACAAAGGCGAGTGGTACAACTTTGATATAAGCACAAATCAGTCGTCTGATAATCCCTGGACAGTAGGCAATACATATTCTGCTGATGTTTCCTTAATGGGTGCTTCTACTTCTGTGCCTGTTTCTATTACTGAGTCACCCATTGAGAGTATTACAATAGATCCTGTGACTCTGCTTGAAAACATTAACGGATATTTTGACGGAGATTTTGAGACAGGTGAGGAATACTTCTACTACGCATTCAGCGATAAAATGAATGTCACCATTATGTGGAAAGACGGCACTACTACCGAGACTTTGGGCAACAGCGTGGAATTCAACAATGACCGGTACAGATTTGATATCACTACAAATCAGTCGATTGATAATCCCTGGTCTGCAGGCAATACATATTCTGCTGAGGTTTCCTTAATGGGTGTGTCAGCTACTGTGCCTGTTACTATTATAGGGTCCCCCATTGAGAGTGTTGAGCTCAAGAAACTGCCGGACCGCACCACATACAACATCGGCGAAATCTTTTCACTCAAGGGTGCCGTAATCAGAATCAACTACAAGGACGGCACCTATGAGGACATTAATGTGGATTACAGCGGTGATGCTATTGCCTTGTGCGGATATGACTGCTATATTAAACGGCTTGACGATTACTTCACCATGTGCATTGACGGTTATCAGAGTGCAACAACCGAAACCAGCTACTTCACCGTTGATTTTATCGATAATCAAATCGAGGTTCCTATCAGTGTGTCAGATCGCAGTATCATTTCAATTGACGCTGAAAACAAGGAAGGCTATCTTGAGTTAACAGTCGGCTACAGCGACGACACCAAGCAAACCATGAACGTTCTCGATCTGGTTGCCAGTTACGGAGATATCTCAGGCGAAGGTACTTTTGAGGGCGGTATTCTCATTACCGACAAGGCCGTATTTGAGGCTGAAATCCTGATTTTTGCTGATAATGAAAAAATACTCATTCGCATATTCAATCCCGACGGCTCTTCAGTCTCCAGTGAAAAAATCGATTCAAGCTGGTGGACTACACATTTGACTATCGAAAATCTCGTTTACGCTGTTTCATATGTACAGGGTGAAATTGAAAGCTTCACAGGAGAGGTTACAGCGGAGAACATAGACGCTCTGGTAAGAATAGTGTGTATCGCTGAAAACATCTTAATCAAAGATGAGGAATCAAAAAATAACAACGATTACTATTCAATTCCAGCCGAAAAGATTAAAGAAGGCTTCTCTTCGGTATTCGGTGTAATCCCCGACCTTTCTTTAAGCAAAAACTATAAATCAGAGAATGATACCTACACATTCCGCGACATAGGCGCAGGAAGTATGGGCTATAAACAGCCTATACAAATCGAGTATAAAGACGGCATTACTGTGGTAAAAGTCGAATGGAATCTGTCAGATGTTATGCAGACACTTACCTTTGACGATGAAATGAAGCTAATTGGATTTGAATTCATTACAGCTTCCGATTATCAGCTTGGCGATGTCAACAAGGACAACATGGTAAATATCAAGGATGCAACTGCAATTCAGAAATATGTTGCTTCAATAATCTCTCTTGATAATGAGGCTAAAAGGGCAGCTGACTTTGACGGCGACGGCCGCGTATCGGTTAAGGACGCAACTGCAATCCAAAAGATGCTTGCCGGCATAATCTGATACACCGAAAATCACTTTAGCCCAATAACACACAAAACGCCTCGGCTTATTAATCTTATAAGCCGAGGTGTTCTTTTATCGGTAACGCAAAACGTTAAGCTGTTTTTAAGCCGCCGGGCCTTTTGCACAATTATGTTTTCAGGGTATTTTTCTCATTAGAAATATAAAAACATTGAGCCGTGATATAATGGATGTAATATTTTGCAAAGGATTTTGATTATGGATTACATAGCAAGGCTGTCACAGGAATTTTCAGTTAAGCCCGAATACGCCGGGAATATTATCAGTCTCCTCGACGAGGGCAACACCATTCCCTTTATCGCCAGATACCGCAAAGAAATGCACGGCAGTATGGACGACCAGCTTATCCGTGAGGTTGCACAAAGGCTTGACTACCTCAGGGGATTTGACCAAAGAGCCGAGGAGATTGCAGGCCAGATTGAAGCACAGGGCAAACTCACCGAGGAGATAAAAGAAGCTCTGTCCAAAGCTCAGACCATGGCGGATTTGGAAAACATCTACCGTCCGTTCCGCCCCAAGAGAAAGACCAGAGCCTCTGTTGCAAAAGAAAAAGGACTCGAACCCTTGGCCGAATATATTCTTGCACAGGAAGATTTGAAAGCCTTGCCCATCCAACTTGCAGAAAACTATGTGGACGCTGAAAAGGGTGTTCAAACTCCTGAGGACGCGCTTCAGGGGGCTCTTGATATTATTGCGGAAATCTGCTCGGACAACGCCGAAATTCGAAAGCGGCTCTTTAACCTTGTTTGGCTCAACGGTATTGTAAAAAGCGTTGCCGCCGACAAGGAGGCTGAGAGCGTATACACAGGATATTACGATTTTGCAGAAGCTGTCAGCAAAATCAGCGGTCACAGAGTTCTAGCTATCAACCGAGGTGAGAAAGAGAATTTTCTGAAGGTTTCTGTTGAAATTTCCGATGAAAAACCCCTTGCGATGATTCGCAAAATTATGATAAAGGCTGACTGTCCCTGCTCAGATGCAGTATACACTGCCTGTGAGGACGCTTACTCAAGACTGCTCTTCCCCTCTATTGAGCGGGAAGTCAGAGCTGAGCTTACCGAAAATGCAGATGTTGCCGCAATTAAGCTTTTCGGCACAAACCTGCACCAACTGCTTATGCAGCCTCCCGTTAAAGACCGAGTTGTTATCGGCCTTGACCCCGGATACCGCACAGGCTGTAAGGTTGCTGTTGTTGACGGCACAGGCAGGGTGCTTGACACAGATGTAATCTACCCTACTCACAGCGAAGCAAAGGTAAAAGAATCTCAGCAGAAGCTTCTGAAGCTCATTGAAAAACACGGTGCAACGGTGCTTTCTATCGGCAACGGCACTGCCAGCAAAGAGACCGAGATTTTCGCCTCAGAGGTGATTGCAATGTCAGGAAAAAGTGACCTTGCCTATGTTATGGTAAACGAGGCAGGCGCTTCTGTTTACTCTGCAAGCAAGCTTGCCGCCGAGGAGCTGCCTGAGCTTGACCTGACTCTGAGGAGCGCTGTTTCCATTGCAAGAAGGCTTCAGGACCCTCTGGCCGAGCTTGTTAAGATTGATCCGAAATCCATAGGTATAGGTCAGTATCAGCACGATATGCCGCAGAAGCGCTTGAGCCAGACTCTTGACGGTGTAGTCGAGGACTGCGTTAACTCCGTTGGCGCTGACCTTAATACCGCTTCTCCTGCTTTGCTAAGCCGTATTGCAGGACTTTCAGGTACCGTTTGTAAAAACATTGTTGCCTACCGGGAGGAAAACGGAAAATTCAAGAGCAGAAGCGAGCTCAAAAAAGTTCCTAAGCTCGGTCCCAAGGCCTTTGAGCAATGCGCCGGCTTCCTAAGGATATCTCAGGGCAAAGAACCTCTTGACAACACCGCAGTACATCCCGAATCCTACAAAGCCGCAAAGGAGCTTCTGAAGCATTTGGGATATTCCGAGAAGGATATTGAAAAGGGCGGAATTAAGGATATCGGCGAAAGGGTAAAGGACAAAGCATCTTTAGCCGCTGAGCTTGGCATCGGAATACCTACCCTTGAGGATATTATTGACGAGCTTCACAGACCCGGCCGCGACCCCCGAGAGAGCCTGCCTCAGCCCGTGCTTCGCACCGATGTTATGGGTATTGAGGATTTGCATGAGGGTATGGAGATGACAGGAACAGTGCGAAATGTTATCGACTTCGGCGCATTTGTGGACATCGGAGTCCATCAAGACGGTCTGGTACATATCTCGCAGATTTGCAGCAAGTTCATCAAGCATCCTTCTGAAATGCTTAAGGTCGGAGATATTGTTAAGGTAAAGGTTCTTTCTGTTGATATTCAAAGAAAGAGAATCTCCCTTACAATGAAGGATATATAAGTTAATAAACAGCGACGCCGTCAGGTGAGAAGTTCACCTGACGGCGTTTTTGCATTTAATTAGTTAATGTCACAGTACAGCCTTTGACCACTGCTCAGCCTTGAAGCCTACAAGAACAAAGTTGTCTCCTATTAGCAAGGGTCGCTTTACAAGCATACCGTCGGTTGAGAGAAGCTGATACTGCTCCTCATCGCTCATATTGGGAAGCTTATCCTTAAGAGACATAGACTTGTAGAGAAGTCCGCAGGTGTTGAAAAATCTCTTGAGAGGAAGGTTTGAAGCCTTGTGCCACGCTTTAAGCTCATCATATGCAGGCTTTTGCTCTTTGATATCCCTAAGAGTATATTCGATGTTGTTTTCGTCAAGCCATGCCTTTGCCTTCTGGCAGGTTGTGCACTTTGGATAGCAGATAAATGTAATCATAATATAATCCTTTCTGTGTTAAAAATTATTCGCCCAAAAGCTCGTAAGCATCGGGGAAAAGCTGAAGACTTCTGCTGAGAATTCCGTTCATATGGGCAATTGCAACGCCGTAGTTTACAATGGGTACCCCTGCGTTTTTTGCAGTACTGACGCGATGCTTCATCTCAGCTTCATTGAGCATACAGGCTCCGCAATGAACTACCAGCTTGTATTCGGACAAATCCTCGGGAAATTCTCCGCCTGAGGTAAACTCAAACCGAGGTTTTGCACCGCTGAAGCTTTCAATCCACTTAGGCATCTTGACTGTGCCTATATCTCCGCACTGACGGTGGTGGGTACAGCCCTCGGAGATAAGCACCTTATCGCCGTCTTTGAGGGTTTTAAGCACCGTAGCGCCTTTAACCTGTGACAAAAGGTTGCCCTTATACCTTGCAAAGAGAATTGAAAATGATGTGAGGGGTATATCATCTGGAACAAGCTTTGAAACCTTGCCAAACGCCTGAGAATCGGTTATGACCATTTTTACGGGTGCGTTCAGGCTTTTTATGGTCTTTGAAAGCTCAGAGGGCTGAGTTACCATAGCCACGGCGCCGTTATCAAGAACATCACGGAGTGCCTGCTGTTGAGGAAGTATAAGCCTGCCCTTGGGCGCAGACTCGTCAATGGGAGTTACCAAGACAACTATGTCTCCCTCATCAATTAAATCCCCAAGGATTTGGCGCTCATTCTTTGTGCCTTCGGCAAATCTTGCAAGCATTTCTTTCAGCTCATTGATATTGGTTTTATCGGCAGCGCTGACCCAAATATCATGCTCAGTTTCACTCGGTACGGCACTTAACAAATCAGACTTGTTATGTACTACTATACAGGGGAGCTTTTTCTCCCGGACAAGAGTAAGAAACTCCTGCTCCTGTGCCGACATTTCAGACTGACTGTCAACCACCAAGACAGCTATATCGGTCTTAGCCAAAGTCTCTCGGGTCTTTTCTACCCTAAGCTCACCCAGTGCTCCCTCGTCATCAAAGCCCGGGGTATCGATAATCAAAACCGCACCTAAAGGCAGAAGCTCCATTGCCTTTTTTACAGGGTCGGTAGTTGTGCCCAAAACATCGGAAACAACGGATAACTTCTGACCTGTGACAGCATTGACTAAGCTTGACTTGCCAACATTTCGCTTACCGAAAAAGCTTATATGGACTCTGTCGGCAGAGACTGTATCATTCAAACTCATAAACTCTCTCCTTCCTTAAAAGCGGAAATCACGGCGGTTGGAATTCTTGATATCCTCAATATTCTGCTTGGCGATTTCTCTGACCTTTTCCTTGGGAATTCTTTGAAGCTCACGCTCAACAACCTCAAAGCCCTTTTTCTTTGTTTCCTCCGACGCATAGTCGGTGAGGTATTCGGTAAGGGTCATAAGAGCGTTGGGATGGCAGCAGTTGAGAATCTGACCGGATTTGCACAGACTCATAAAGCGGTCACCTGTTCTGTCCTCGCGGTAGCAGGCTGTGCAGAAAGAGGGAATGTGGCCGTAGTCCATAAGCCACCTGACAACCTCGTCAAGGTTTCTCTGGTCGGAAACATCAAACTGCTCGGTATCATGGGGACGCTCTTGCTCTGTATATCCGCCGACAGATGTACGGGAACCGCCGCTGACCTGAGAAACACCCATATTGAGAAGTCTGCCGCGAACTGCCTCGCTCTCACGGGTAGATATGATGATACCTGTGTAGGGTACGGCAAGGCGGATACAGGCAGTAATTTTTGCAAAGGTATCATCGTCGATGCCGTTGTCGAACTGAGTGGGATCGATGTCGCTTGCTTTCTTAAGTCTGGGTACGCTGATTGTGTGAGGACCGACGCCGTGAACAGCTTCAAGATGCTCCGCATGCATAAGAAGTCCTGCGAATTCGTACTTATACATCTCAAGTCCGAAAAGAACACCCAAGCCTACATCGTCAATTCCGCCCTCCATAGCTCTGTCCATTGCTTCGGTATGATAATCGTAATCGTGCTTAGGACCTGTGGGGTGAAGCTTGAGATAGCTTTCTTTGTGGTAGGTCTCTTGGAAAAGTATGTATGTGCCGATACCTGCATCCTTAAGCTTTCTGTAATTCTCAACTGTTGTTGCGGCAATGTTTACATTTACACGGCGAATTGCACCGTTTTTATGCTTGACGCTGTAAATTGTATTTATACACTCAAGGATATATTCGATGGGGTTATTGACAGGATCTTCTCCGGCTTCAATGGCAAGGCGTTTGTGTCCCATATCCTGCAAAGCGATAACCTCTGCCTTGACCTCCTCCTGAGTAAGCTTCTTTCTGGGGATAGTCTTGTTCTTCAGGTGATAGGGGCAGTAGGTACAGCCGTTTACACAGTAATTGGAGAGATAAAGCGGGGCAAAGATAACAATGCGGTTGCCGTAGTAAGCAAGCTTAATCTCCTCGGCAATCTTGTAGATTTCGTTTACAACCTCAGGAATTTCGCAGGCAAGAAGCACCGAAGCCTCACGGTGAGTGAGAGCTGTGCAGTGAGCACCTGTGGGGGTATTCTTTGGTCTTGCTTTCTCTAAAATATCCTTAATAAGAGGCAGATTGTTTTTATTCTTCTCTGCATACTCAAGGGTTTCGAGGATTTCTGCATCGTTTATAAATTCTTCCGCTTTGAGAGATTTTGGATTGTAATCAGCCATTTTGATTTCCTTTCTTAAGTATTAAACTCAGGTTATTTCTTGACATCGCCGCGAGCTGTAACCACTCTGCAGCCGATAGCTTCTATGCGTGCTCTCAGGTTGTTGACCGCCTCGGCAGACTCATCGCCGTCTGACAGCTTATTATCGTAGAGCATATATTTCTTTCTGACCGATTTTGGAGAGAGGTTGGGCATTATAACATTTGCGCCGGATAATATTCCCTCTTCCCTGCCGTCGTTTTGCAAAGTGCCGAGAGCTGTCGTAGCAGGCAGGAGCACCTTTGGGTGAATGAGTCTGACTAAGGATAAAAGAGTCAGAGTAAGCTTAACATCACCCGGAGCACAGTCCCTGAAAGCGGTTTCCTTATGGGGAATAAACGGGCCTATGCCACACATATCCGGCTTAAACTCCTCGATAAATTTCAAATCCTTTGCCAGCATACCCACAGTTTGAAAGGGTGAGCCTACCATAAATCCGCAGCCAACCTGGTAGCCTGAAGCTCTGAGATTTCTCAGACATTCCATACGATTGTCCCAGGATAGATTTTCGGGATGAAGCATTTTGTAATGCTCTCTGTCGGCGGTTTCGTGGCGCAGAAGATAACGGTCGGCACCTGCTTTTTTTAGCTTCTCGTAGCTTTCTTTTGTGCGCTCGCCCAAGGAGAGAGTTATTGCACAATCGGGAAATTTATCTTTAATTTTTGACACAAGAGCGCAGAGTCGGTCATCGGAAAATGCAAAATCCTCACCGCCCTGCATAACGAAGGTGCGAAAGCCTAAAGCGTAGCCTTCATCGCAGCAAGCCAGAATCTCGTCATCCGTAAGGCGATAACGGTCGCAGGCTTTGTTGGAGGCTCTGATTCCGCAATAATAGCAATCGTTTTTGCAGATATTGGAAACCTCAATAAGTCCGCGTATGTAAACATCCGTGCCGTAGTGCTCCTCACAAGTCTGCCTTGCAAGCTTCTTCAGGTATTCTCTGTCTTCCTCGGTTATGTCTTTGAGCAAAGCTTCGTACTCATAAGTTTTCAGAGAATGACTCTCATAAAGCTTTTCAATAAGCTCTCTTACATTAAGCTTCATTTGAAATCACACTCGAATATGCGGTTTTGACGCTTAACCCCTCAAGCTTGCCAATCCTGCCCGATAGAGTTGAGATAACATTCTGCGGAGCGTCAATGGCAATGCTGATAATATTCACATTCTTTCTGCGGTAGGGTATTCCCATTCTGCCTATGATATACTGCCCGTACTCGTGCAAAATTGCATTGACTTCTTCTGCAGCATCGTGATTTGAGACTATTATGCTGATAACTGCTACTCTTGTTTCCATAGTCTGTCCTTTCAAAAATTAAATATCGGCAAATAAAAAAGCCGTGCTATCTGAGCAAAAAGGCATAGATCGGCACGGCAACGGTATTTATAAAATACTATAAGCTTTTTGATTGTCGTCGCCTTTCACTCAGAAAATCTTTATGTCAGGGGAATCTTTTATTATTGTACTCATATACTGCAAAATTGTCAAGTGGGATAACCTCCAGAACGCCGCAAAATTTCAAGAAAGACGCTGATTATTGAAACATAGAAATTCTCGCAAGACGCAAAAATGAGTCCGCAAACTGCGAACTCACTTTTAAGCAACTGCATCTTATTATTTTTTAATTCTTAACTTTTGAAGCTGAATTCAAGCTGACATTATATGTAACAGACACAATTATGAGTTTTCTATTTTGTTTATCCACCTACGGCTTTTGAACACCCAGAAGCTCATCGCAAGTCGAACGCACTCCTCCAGAGAAAGAATAAAATAGACCTGAGTTATTGGAAGATTGAAAACAAAAGCGGTGATAAGTCCCAAGGGAACGCCGAAGGCCCAGGTGCCCACAGAATCTATGATAAGCAGATATTTTGTCTGTCCGCCGCTGCGGATAATACCGCCGCCCAGTATCATATTCTGTACTTTGACGGGAGCAATAACAGCAAATGCAATAAGCAAATGGTAGCTCATTGTACGAACGCTGTCATCAACATTGAATATCTTTACATAGAAGCCACCCAAAAGCACTACCGCTACCGATAAAATCAAAGAGCCTACTAAGCCGCAGAGCATCATTTTCTTGGAATTTTTGTAAGCTGTGTCGAAGTTTCCTGCACCAAGCTCCTTGCCTGCAATAATGGCGGCAGCTTGAGAAATACCGCTGAGTACTCCTATAAATAGAAGAATCACCGGGTTGATTAGTGTCATTGCCGCACAGGCATCTGTACCGATGTGACCGTAGATAGCGCCGTAAACATTCTCGCCCAAGCTCCAGAGAAATTCACATATAATAATAGGTGCCAAAATACCCGCAAACTGCTTAAGACCTTGTTTTGAAAGCTTAATACGAAAAGGCAGTTTGTTCTCTTTTTTGGAGAAAAAGCAAATAAAATAAACAAGGATAACTACAAAACCCGCTGTCTGAGCAATAACCGTTGCCCATGCCGCACCGGCAACTTTCATTGCAGGGAAACCAAGCTTGCCGAAAATCAAAACATAGTTGAGAAGCGTATTGAGTATTGCGTTAAAGAAAGTTGCGTAAAGGGGAATTGTCGCCTTTTCTTTACACCGGAGCAAGGTTGAAAGAATAAGGCTTCCTGCCATGGGAATAAAGCCCAAAGAGACAATTCTCAGGTATTCTGCCGCAGATTCGCGGACAGCATCATCCTGAGTATAAATACTCATAATGGGTTTGGGAATTGCCAAGCAAACCGAAATAAAAACAAGTGCCAACCCTACGCTGAGGAATAGGTTAAGATAGAAGCTTCTTCCTACCTCTTCGTCCTCTTCCTTGCCTATGTACTGAGCAATCATAATGCCTGCAACCGCCGCAATTGCCGACAGAAGCACCGAATAAATCGAGGCAAACTTACCTGCTAAGCCGATACCTGATATCATAACCTCGCCGAGCTGTCCTACCATAATCTGGTCTACAACGCTGAATGAAGATTGAAGCAGACTCTGGAGTGCAACAGGAACGGCTATTTTCAAAAAGGTTTTATAAAAGCTGTTTGTTCTTTTCATTCTCTCACCCTTAGTCAAAGCCGAATTTTACTAACCGCTTTCTTTTGTACTTTATTTGAGTGCTATACAAAGACCTCCTACTGTCGGTTGGAGGTCTTTGCTTTTACTTTATATAATTATTATGTATCGTAGCCGTTGGGGTTTGCACTCTGCCAGCGCCAGGTGTCCTCGCACATTCTCTCAATGCCGTACTCTGCCTGCCAGCCTAAGATTTCCTTTGCCTTTTGCGGCGAAGCGTAAACCTCATCAAAATCGCCGGGCCTTCTGTCGGTAATAACAAAGGGTACATCAACACCTGTTACCTTGACAAAAGCATCACGAAGCTCAAGCACCGTTGTGCCCTTGCCTGTTCCCAGATTAAAGGCGTCGCAGCCCTTGTTTGAAAGAACCCACTCTATTGCCTTAACATGACCCTTTGCAAGGTCGACAACATGGATATAATCACGGCTTCCCGTACCGTCTGAAGTCTTGTAATCATTGCCGAAAACACTGAGCTTTTCGAGCTTGCCGACGGCAACCATCGAGATATAAGGCATAAGGTTATTGGGGATTCCTCTGGGAGATTCGCCGATAATACCGCTTTCGTGGGCACCGATTGGATTAAAGTATCTCAAAAGTGCAACCGTCCACTCGGTGTCAGCTGCGGAAATATCGCGGAGCATATCCTCGATTATCAGCTTTGTTCTGCCGTAAGGATTAATAGTGCCTAAGGGCATATCCTCAGTAAGAGGCATTTTCTCAGCCGCACCGTAAACCGTAGCAGAAGAGGAGAATACAAGCTTCTTGACATTAAACTTCTTCATTACATCAAGAAGGCTGATTGTGCATCCCAAATTATTGTCAAAATACTTCAAAGGCTCTTTGACAGACTCGCCTACAGCCTTGTAGCCTGCAAAGTGAATAACCGCCTCGATATTATTGTCCGTAAAGATTTCAGTAAGGGCTTCACGGTCACAGACATCAGCCTCATAGAACTTAACACCTTTGCCTGTGATTCTCTCCACACGGTTTATGGACTCTCTGCTGCTGTTTGAAAAATTATCAATAACTACTACCTCATAGCCGGCATTGAGCATTTCAACGCAAGTGTGGCTTCCGATAAAACCTGCACCGCCTGTAACAAGTATTGCCATAGTATTACCTTCTTTGCTTTATTATGCAATAATTATACAGGATTTGTTTGTCTATTGCAACACAAATTTAGATAAAATCAAAGCGGACAGTCTGACTGCCCGCTTTGCGAAAAAAGATTAGTTCTGAAGCTTATTTGCAGCCGCAGCCACAGTCTGAAAGGCTGAAGCTCTCGCAGTCTGTGCACTTCTTCTCGGTAGGATTGGACTCGTGAGTGCCAATCTTGATGGAATCAAGCTTGCAATAGCCCTGCTCATTGTTATTGTGAGCACAGCTATATACTGAGCAATGGATACTTCTGTTTACACTACTGTCGTTCATTATTCTCACCTCTGTGTTATTTGACGCTTTTAATTACGCCATATCTTTATTATCTTCCCTCAGCTTTTGTTTATTCATAGCACAATATTTTCATTTTTTAATAATATAAATCAGAGGTGTTTTATCGTGGAATACATCATTTTTATTATCCTGATGGCTATACTTGCCACCGTAGGCTTAGTCAGCCTTGTCAGAGCAATTGTGTTCAGGCTGTTTAAGTCAAATGAAGACTGTACGGTTATGCTTATCTCTCCCGTTAACGGGCACCGCGAGGATGTTGAGTATATCCTCAGAAGCTGTGCATCAAAGGTAAAATGGATGGGCAGAGTCAGACCTGAACGAGTGCTGTGCCTGGACAGAGGAATGGACAAAAGCACAAAGGAGATATGCTCAACCGTGTGCTCTGAGTACGAATATATGGAGATAGTCAGTGAAGAGGAGCTGAGAGAGATTTTGGAGTTATAGAAAATTTTTACATAGGACGGCAAAAATTAAAGAAAATTTATTGTTTATCACAAGCTTTTATACTATAATAGGCTTTATAGATTACTAAATTCAGAGGACGAATAATGCCAAGGGAAGAAATGTACGAGGTATGCGGTGCTGTTGAGCGTATTGTGTACCGGAATGAAGAAAATGAATATACGGTAATTGAGCTTGGCTGCGGGGATGAAATAATCACCGCAGTCGGCACTATGCCTACTGTGTATGAGGGTGAAGAGCTAAAGCTTATCGGCACCTTCAAAAGCCATGCTCAATACGGCCAGCAACTCAGCGTTTCCGCTTTTGAGAGAAGTATGCCCACATCGGTGCTCGGAATACTCAAGTACCTTTCCGGCGGTGCAATTAAAGGCATTGGCCCTGCCACAGCTTCGCGCCTTGTTAAGGAATTCGGCGAAAACACCTTGGAGGTTATGGAAAACGAGCCTCACAGAGTTGCAAGGCTCAAGGGAATTTCCGAGGAAAAAGCTAAGAGCTTCAGCGAACAGCTGAAGGCAAATTCGGGAATCAGAGAGCTGATGCTCTACTTGGGAGCCTTCGGAATAGGTGCATCTGAGGCAGTCAGCATTTGGAAAAAATACGGTCCTCAAACAATAAACATTATTGAAGAAAACCCCTACTCCCTGTGTGCAGAAGGCGGGTCGGTGAGCTTTGAGACTGCAGATATGATTGCCAAGAAAAAAAGCTTTGAAAGCGACAGCAGTGTGCGTATCAGAGCGGGACTTGCCTATGTGCTCAGACACAACCGCCGTTCGGGTCACACCTGTTTGCCTCAGGACAAGCTGCTTAAAACCGCTTCGGATTTTTTGGAGGTTGAGCTATACAAGTCTGAAAGCGCCCTGAACGCAATGATTGAGGACGGCACACTGATAAGAGATATATTCGCAGACAGAGAGTTTATTTTTCTGCCTGACCTTTATCAGAGCGAAGCGTATACAGCCGCCAGAATGAAGATGCTCCTGCGTTTTCCCGTAAAGCCCATGGACGATGCGGAAGAGCTGATTGAATCGGTGGAAAAGCGCAATAGTATTAAGTACGCAAAGCTTCAGAAGGAAGCTATTATGCAGGCGCTTCAAAAAGGTCTTTTGATTCTCACGGGAGGACCCGGCACAGGAAAAACCACAACCCTCAACGGCATTATTGAAATTCTCAAGCGCAAAGGACAAACCGTACTCCTTGCCGCACCCACAGGCAGAGCCGCTCAGCGAATGAGTGAGCTTACCCACTGCGAGGCAAAAACTCTGCACAGACTTCTTGAGGTACAATGGAACAAGGACGATGTTCCTGAATTCAAGAAAAATGAGATGAATATGCTCAACTGCGACGCCCTTATTGTGGACGAGCTTTCCATGGTGGACTCTGTGCTGTTTGAAAGTCTGCTCAGAGCCATGCCCTTAGGCTGCAGGCTCATACTTGTCGGCGACAGCGACCAGCTTCCCTCGGTAGGTGCAGGCAATGTCCTTGCAGACCTGACTCAGAGTGAAATTGTACCGGTTGTCAAGCTTACAGAGATATTCCGTCAGGCACAGGAAAGCCTGATTGTCACCAATGCCCACAGGATTGTCAGCGGAGAAATGCCTAATCTCAACATAAGAGACAATGATTTCTTCTTTCTGCCTGCCTCAAACCCTGCCGCGGCACAGAAGCTGATTGTCAGCCTTTGCAGTGACCGCCTGCCAAGAAGCTATAATTTTGACGCAATGAGAGATATCCAGGTGCTTACGCCGGGGCGCAAGGGAATTCTCGGCACAGGAGAGCTGAATATCGCGCTGAGGGACGCTCTCAATCCCCCTTCGGCTAATAAGGCAGAAATCTCCTACGGAGGGAACACCTTCCGCAAGGGAGACAAGGTTATGCAGATAAAAAACAACTACAATATCTCTTGGCTTAAAGACAGCGGTGAATTCGGAGAGGGAATTTTCAACGGAGATATCGGGCTTATTGAAGAAATTGATAAAATAAGCAAGAGAATGCAGATTCGCTTTGATGACCGAGTTGCTGTTTACGACGGCGAAAGTGCCGCTGACCTTGATTTGAGCTACGCCTGTACGGTGCACAAAAGTCAGGGCAACGAGTTTGAAGCGGTTGTTATTCCTATTATTAAGAATTCACGCTACCTGTTTTACAGAAATCTGCTTTACACAGGAGTTACAAGAGCGAAGAAGCTTCTGATTATTGTGGGAAGCAGAGACAGCGTTGAATATATGGTAAACAACAACCTCAGAACCTTGAGATACACAGGGCTTAAAAACCTGCTGATAAGACCGTAATATTATGAAAAGCAGAAGATTACACAGACTGAAACTTTTGATTGCATCGGTGTTCTTTCCCGAAAGATGTCCTTACTGCAACAAGGTGATAAAAGTCGGAGAATGTGCCTGTGAGAATTGCAAAGAGAGTTTTCCCCAGAAAGCTTACCGCACATACGCTATCGGCGGATATGACACTGTAAGCGTTTTCCCATATTCAGAGCCTTATTCAACCGCAGTAAAGCACTTCAAATTTCGTGGCAGGCGTCAGTATTCTCACGCCTTTGCACTTAAAATGGCAGAAGCCTTCCGCAAAGAATACAATGAAAAAGATTTTGATCTCATCACCTATGTTCCGCTGCACCCTAAAAGATACAGAGAGCGAGGCTATAATCAGTGTGAATACTTGGCAAGAGAGCTATCGTACCTCCTTGATATACCTGCAGCAGAAGCCCTGATAAAGACCAGGCACACTCAGCCTCAGCACGAGGTAAAAGCCGAAAAGAAAAGCGAAAATGTTAAGGGTACTTACAGGGTGTGCGATAAAAGCTTAGTAAAAGGCAAGCGCATTTTGCTTATTGACGACATAATCACAACAGGAAACACCTTGGGCGAATGTGCAAAAACCTTAAGCAGTAAAGGTGCCGAAGATGTCGCCTGCCTTACCTATGCACTTACAACGGTAAAATTTGATTGAATACGCTTGAAATACAACTTGACCTGTAATATAATTATTTTATAAGCTGTGCATAAAGATATTACGCCATTATTATATACATTATTATATAAAGGAAATATCCAAAGCACAAAAGAAAACTTGCCTATAACAGACAGCACAGTCTATTTGATTATACGATTTCGCCATATGCTGAGTGGCTTTATCGCAAGGCTTTCGCTCACGGCGAAGAATCAAGCTCCCTTTTTGAGGGCAACTATATAAAGTGAAAGGATGTCTAATATATGGATATAGCCTTAGACCTGGGCACATATAACACCAGAATATTCATAAACGAAAAGGGAAAGGTTCTTGACGAGCCCTCTGTAATCACCTACGACGCAATCCTCAATGAGATTATCGCCGTTGGTACAGATGCTTACAAAATGCTCGGCAAAACACCTACAAGAATCCACGCTGTCTACCCTTTGGAGGGCGGAGTTATTGCCGAGCTTGACTTGGTTGAAGAAATGATCGGCAGATTTCTCTCACAGGTTAGCACAAACAAGGTTGTGCTGCCCAGAATTGTTGCCTGTATTCCGGGCGAGATTACCGAGGTTGAAAAGCGCGCCGTGGTAAATGCCATATCAAGCTTCGGCGTCAGAAGAGTTTACCTCATTGAATCTGCAAAAGCAGCCGCTATGGGAGCGGGACTTGACATAATGAGCCCTCACGGAAGTATGATTGTTGACATCGGCGGAGGTACTGCAGATGTGGCAGTAATGTCTCTCGGCGGAGTGGCAGTAAGCCGTACAATTAAAAATGTGGGCAAAAAAATGGACGAAGAAATTATCAAATATGTTCGCCGCAAATATTCGCTCATTATCGGAAGCACCACCGCAAAGCAGTGCAAGGACGCAATCGGCTGCGTTGTGCCTCCTGAAGAGCAAGAGATTTTCCGAGTTAAGGGCAGAGATTCTATGAGAGGATTGCCCAGATATGTTGATATGAAATCTTCTGAGATTTATGAGGCTATAAAAGAAACTGCCGAAGAAATTGTCAAAGGAATTCTGGAGGTGCTGGAGAAAACTCCTCCCGAGCTTATCGGCGATGTTTACACCGACGGCATCAATATCTCAGGGGGACTAAGTCAGCTCAAGGGTTTTCCCGAACTGATTTCTCAGTACACTAAGCTGAATGTCAACATTGCCTCAGAACCTGCGGACTGCGTTGTAAAGGGCTGCGGAAAAGCGATGGAATACATTGCCGATGTTGAATCAAACTCTCCCTTAAGCGTTAATCCCCTGCTTGCAGCGTATTAACATTGTCTTTTCATTACTTTTCTTTGGTGCGGTATGATGAATCACTGATAACTCAGTTTGGAATCGGCGTCAAAACCAAATGCCGAATAGGAAACAAAAAGCATCAGTTTACAATGTGCACAAAGATTCATATTACACTTTTGTTACTATTTTACAAAAGTTAACATATAACTTATTTTTTCTTGTATATTTCAAATTTTTGTTATATTATATGCATATATAAGCTATGTAAAGTAAACTGCTTCCATAACAGCTTGATTAAATATCCAAATTTGATTTGCTGTTTTCAAGCTCCCGCTTTAACTCAGACGCAGTTTGCAGCAGTCTCATAAACCGAACATCAAGAAAGGAGTGTTGTGAAATGGTACGGTCAAAAAAAGTTCTTCATAAGCTTTTCGTTGATGAAGCGACACCGAAAAAGCGCAAAAGAATAATAGTTTTACTAACCATAATCACACTTCTCGCAATGTTTTCGTCAACCGTTGCCTGGTTTACTGTAAACACCTTCTCCGGCGTTGATTCTCTGGACATAAAGATTAGCGTAAGCGCCCAGCTGAAAGTCGGTATAGAGGACTACGGAACCGACCTGGACAAATATTCAAAGGTAATAACCAACGAGATGATCAATGAGTACCTTGCACGGGACAATACAAGCATTGAGAATATTCTTCTTGACCCGGTAACCTCATCAGACTGCAGGGTATTCACAAATCAGCGAGGCAGTGAGCGTAAGCCTAACGACCGCTCATATCTGGAGTTTGAGTGTTTCTTTATTGCAACGGAAGATATGTGGGTAAATCTCACCACCGAGAGCACAGACGAGGGCATGGATGACGGCACTCGTGTTTCCACGGATTCTACCGGCGTAAAGGCTGATGTTGTCAACTGCACCCGTGTAGGTTTTGACGCAGGAGATAACGGAATAGCAACCTACGAGCCAAACAAAGGAGCACAGGTAACCCCTCTGAGCACCTTTGATTTGCCCTCCGGCACAATGGTGTACTCCGACAGCACAAGACTTTTCCACCTTAACGCTATGGAGCCTACCAATGTAACCATAAGAATCTGGATAGAAGGCGAAGATCCGGAGTGCGACGACAACGTTCAGGACGCACACCTTTCTGTTCAGCTTGGCTTCATCGGATGCGATGAAAACAATGTGCCTATTGCCTAAACTTTTTAATTTAGCTTTACTATTATAAGATACATACCTCACCCTCTCGATAACTTACCATCTCAACGGAGTGATTAACTTGTTTGGAAAGAAAAAAACCAAAATTGAACAGCCTATGACTCCGGAGGAGCTCAGTCAATATAATGAAAAGAAACTTGCCGACGCTCAGATAGAGCGTTTTCATGTTTCTACTGACTCTGCAGAGATTGTAAAACAGAAGAAGCGCAAAAAGATTTTGGGCATTATACTCGCCGTCTGTATTGCGGTTTTGCTTATACTCTTTATTATTTCGATGCTACTTACACAGTGGGGTGACCTTATCATAAGCGTTGACTCGCCTGCGGTTAAAAAGGGAATTATCATCAGCGAGGATCCCGAATTTGAAACCTCCGGAGTCAAGCTTTCTGCTGAACAGGTAACGGAGGTTACCAATATTACATATTCGTGGCTGCCTACTAACCTTGATACAAGTCAAAACGGTGCTCACAACGGCAAAAACTATGCGGCCTACACCTTCTACTGCAAGAACAACGGCTCGGAAGTCCTTGATTATGACGCATACATTGAGATTATAGGCGTTGCAAAATCCGCCGACGAAGCTGTAAGAGTTATGGTTTATAAAAACGGCGAGCCTGCTATCTACGGCAAAGCCTCCTATAATGACAGGAAAACTGCCGAGACAGACTGCACAATGTTTGAAACCGATGAAAGGGTAATGACCACTACTACAAAAAGCTTCGAGGTTGACCAAGTAGACAAATACACCGTCGTCATCTGGATAGAGGGCAACGACCCTGAGTGCATTGACGATATCCGTTCCGGTCATGTTCGTATGCGTATGCTCTTTGAGGTAGATACCGAGGGCGACGAAGGCAAGTTCGGCGAAGGCGTGTTCAACTAACAAAACAGGTATTAAGTGCGTAAGCACTGATATATAATCAAAAAACCCTATGGTGTTTTAGGGGCAAAAATTATTTTTTTAGGAGGAATTTCTCAATGAAAAACACATCCAGAAGAAGATTATTAGTATCTTCACTCTGCATGCTCTTAGTAGCAATCGTTGCTATGGGCACTGCAACATTCGCATGGTTCACATCCAACACAACAGCTACTGCAGACGGTATTTCTGTTAAGACAGCAAAAACAAGTACACTTGAAATCAGCAAGAGCGGTCATTCTTGGGGTACATATGTGAATTATAATCATTCGAAGACTATGTTCCCTGCTTCAACAACAACAGGTACATCTTTTGTTAAAGCTGTAGCTGCAGCTTCGGATGCTTCTACCTTAAAAGCTGGTACAATTACATCTGCAAGTGGTGATACATATGTATTTGCCGATCAGCTTAATGTAAGAAATAATGGTGATGGTACTGTTAAAAGTGTAACAATAGAAATTTCTAACTTTACTAACACTTATGGTAGAATTGCTATAGTTCCTGCCAATGACGCTGGCACAATTACTTATCCTGAAGGAAAATCATTCAAGGATTATGTATATGACACAGATGGTGAAACATATGATGGCCTCACAAATACTGATGGTGATACAGTTAGCATTAAAGGTAATAATACCATGGTTGTTAGTGTAGGTGACCTTGGAAAGAACGAAGCAAAATACTTCAACCTCTATGTATGGTTTGAAGGTCAGGATGCACAGTGCTATGATACAAACGCTGGTCAGAATCTTGATGATATTGCTACTGACGCAAATAACAAATTGACATTTACAGTTACAGGTACACCTGATGATTCTTCAATAACTGGCTGATTTTAGTGTATAGTTTTCTATTGTAAGATCCTGTAATTAAACAAATTGTTTACCCCAATGATTGGAGACCCCCGAAATGAAAAGTACCTTAAAAAAGATATTCAATGTAATAGTCGATGTACTTATTGTAATGGTATTGATAGTCTCAATACTCGTTGTTGTGCTATCCCTTACCACTAAAAATTCGGGGGTTCCCAACATCTTCGGTTACGCTCCTCTGAGTGTTCAGTCCTATTCAATGGAGGATACCTTCACTAAGAACGACCTTCTTATCTGTAAGGTCACCAATGATATTTCCTATAAATATAAGGTAGGGGATATTGTTACCTTCCCCATTGAGATTGACGGAATCAGGACCTACAATACCCACCGTATTGTCGAGGTAGTGGATGACGAAAACATCACCTACTACAAAACTCAGGGAGATAACCGTGACACTAATCCTGTACCCGATGAGGAGATGCAAACATCTTCTTCTATAGTTGCCCTCTATACAGGCACTAAGATTTCGGGTATTGGAGCAGTAGTAAGCTTTTTAAGAACTCAGCTGGGATTTTTCCTCTGTGTTCTTCTGCCGATGATTATTTTCTTTATTTATGAGGCTGTCCGTGTTGTTATGAACATTATAGCTTATAATAAAGAGAGGGCCATCGCACAGGCTAAAGAAGCAGTCGCCAACGCAGAGCTCACCGAAGAGCAAAAGCAAAGGGCAATTGCAGAGTACTTAGCCTCTATCGGCAATGAGTCCGCTGTGGGAAATAAGGAGGATGTACAAACACCTGCATCCGATGAAGCTTCCCAAGCTGAAGAAAAAGCTTAATTGTTTCAAAATTTTGTCCCTGACGCACAATGGGTGCTATTTAGTAACGGTAATATTTCATTTCCGCCTGCTTTGGCGGAAATGAAATATCAGTTACACAAAGACTACTCTTAAAGAGAAGCCTTTTTCCTCCCCCACTTCTTTAGGAAGGACAGTAGATTTTTTTAAGGAGACGAAGTACCGTGGATACAATATTTAAGTTTTTATTTGAGTTTCTCGGTCAGTTTTTTGGCTCACTTTGGTCAATTATAGCTGCAGCTTTTACTGGAATAGGAAACGCTTTCAACATTCCGGCATATGTTAATATCGTTTATGCTTACACAACCGAGCTTGGCGGTCTTGCATGGGTTGTTGCAATTGTTGCTATCTTACTGCTTGTGGCTGTACTTGCCCTTGTCGTTTGGCTCATTATCGTCTCTGTAAAAAAGTTTATCAGAGGTCACCGCAGGAGAAAAGACACAAACGCCCTTGTAGACGAGGTTCAGGCTCTAAACAAAGAGGTTATGCGCCTCAACCTTGAGAAGGACAAGATCCTCTCTATGAAGGTTTCTCAGATCGGTCTTAACCCCAACGAGATTTCCGAACTTACCGGCGAGGAGCTTGAGGCCCTCAATCAGCAGGGCGAAACAGAGGAGACAGGAGACAAACGTTTCTACAAGCTTTCCGAAATCGACGAGCTTTGGGCAAATTACCAGCCTCCAGTTTACGACAACGAAATCACTCTTCCGGAATTTTGCGACCGTTTCCGTCTTTTCGCTTGCTCACAGCTTAAGCTCTTCTATGATATCAAGATAATCCGTCTTTTTATCGCTTCTTTTGCTTCAACAAGACTTATTATCCTTCAGGGTATTTCCGGTACAGGTAAAACCTCGCTTCCCTATGCCTTCGGAAAGTTTATCAACAACCCTGCTATCATTGCTTCCGTTCAGCCCTCATGGCGAGACAGAAGCGAGCTCTTCGGCTACTTCAACGAATTTACTAAGAAATTTAACGAAACCGAGCTTCTTCGTGCAATGTACGAAGCTTCTTATAACGAGAACATTTACCCTGTAATCCTGGACGAAATGAACATCGCGCGTGTTGAGTACTACTTCGCTGAGATGCTTTCTATCCTTGAAATGCCCTCCAGAGATGAGTGGGTTGTAGATATCGTTCCAAACGCTTGGCCCTCTGACCCCAAGCATATTGTCAACGGACAGATTCAGATTCCGGGCAATATGTGGTACATCGGTACAGCAAACAACGATGACTCTACTTTTGCTATCACAGATAAGGTTTACGACCGTGCAATGCCTATTAACATCGACACCAAGGGCGTTCCTTTCGACGCACCTTATACAGAGTCAATTCATATTAACTACAAGTATTTTGAATCCCTTCTCGATGCCGCCAAGGCCGAGAATGTTGTTTCCGCTGAAAGCCTCAAGAAGGTCAACCTCCTTGATGACTATGTTATCGAGCATTTCCGTATTGCTTTCGGTAACCGTATTGTTAAGCAGCTCCGTGACTTTGTTCCTGCCTATGTAGGCTGCGGCGGCACAGAGCTGGACGGCCTTGACTACGTTCTCGCAAGAAAGGTTTTCAGAAAGTTTGAATCCCTTAACCTTTCTTACATCCGCGACGAAATCGACGGTCTCTGCGCTTATATTGATGAGCTTTTCGGCGAAGAGAACATGGGAGAATGCAAGAGCTATCTCCGCATGCTCAAGAAGCTTGTATAATTAAGCATAATAAGGGCGAACTTAGTTCGCCCTTATACTGGTATTTTGTGGCTTCGTCATTATTTGACCTGTTCATTTGGCAACCACGGTAAGGAGAGGTACTTATGGCTGACTATGGAAAGTTCTACAGAGCCTATATGTATATGCAGGAGCTTCTGCAGAACGACTTTACTTACAATTACATAATCGAAAGTCTCAAGGACGGCGACAAAGGTAAGGACTCCCTCACCGGAAAAATCAATGAAAAAGTCATTGATATGGACTGGGTTGAGGCCATTGAAGAAGCTCTCCCTTACATACAAAAGGCTATTGATGAGCAAAGGCGTTTTATCAAGCAGATTGAAAATGTCGTTCGAATCGAACTTGCCCGCAAGACAGGTCCCGATTCCGTAAAATTCCTCTCTCAGCATACGAATTTTATCGCCAAGGTTGAGGACGATATGGTCACTCCCAACAAAATTCTGGTTACCGAGCAGGAAGAGTCATTTGCTATTTACGAAAACCGCGTGCTTTTGACCCTTATCCGCAGAGCACTTCTCTTTGTTGATGACAAGTACTCCAAGATGAAGGGTGTTCCCAACGACAGCTATAACAATATAAAGATGATACGCCACGCTGAGTTTAACGACAAAACCGTGGATTTTGCCATTAACTATGTTAACGAATCTCACGAAACTCTTGCCGACGATTTGGATGTTTTGGATGTTTCCGAGCTTTCAGACTTCGACCGTATCCGTAGAATCCGTACAACCCTTAATGAATTTTTGAATACTCAGCTAATGCGTGAAATCGCAAAAGAGCCTGAGGTTCACCCCCCTATTACCCAGACTAACCTTCTTAAGAAAAACCCCAACTTTAAGAAGGCAATGGAGCTTTGGACATTCCTTGACAGCTATAAACGACCCGGCTTTGAAATTGTCGGTGAGGATTTCTCCGGCACAATGAGCGAGGAAGTTAAAAACGATGTTTACTTCTCAATGAGTTTCCAGCACTTTATGCTCAACCTCTCAACAAATCCGGCTCTCAGAAGAATTCTTCATGAGAAATACGAAGAAGAAAATGCACGAATTGCCGCAGAGGAAGCTATCCCCGAAAAAATGCGTGCCGCACAAATTCAAGCGCGCATAGATGAGGTCAGAAAAGAGGAAATGGAAATTCGTCTCAAGGAAATCCGCGAGCGCGAAAAGAAAATCCTCGATCTTACCAATGAAGTCAGAAACTTAAAAGTTACTTTAGATCAGAAGGAACAGCAGATTATAACCCTCAAGGGTCAGGTTTCTGCTCTTAAGGATGAGCTTGAAGCGGTCAAGAAAGAGCTGCAGGATACAAAGCTCAAGCTCATGGAAGCTTTGCAGGAGATTGAGCGACTCAAGGCTGAGAACGAAGCCCTCAAGGCAGAGGTTGCAGCTCTTAAAGCTAAGGTTGCCGAGCTTGAAGCCCGCATTGTTGATCTTAACAATCAAATTGCACAGCTTAAAGCCAGAGTGGCAGAGCTTGAAGAGGAAAACGCCAAGCAGAAGGCTCTTATCTTGGAGCAGCAGGCCACTATTGCCGCACAGGCAGCCAGAATCTCCGAACTTGAGGCTCAGGTTGCCGAACAGCTTGCAAAGATTACCGCTCTCACCGAAGCGATTGAGCGTGCAAAGGCTGAAATTGCCGAAAAGGCTGCTCAGATCGCTGACTTAACCGATAAGAATCAAGTGCTCACAAACACTCTTGAAACCGAGCGTCAGGAGCATAAAGACACTGTTGAGCGTATGACTTATGAATACAACTCAACGGTTGAGCGTATGACTAACGAGCACAGTGCTACAGTTGAGCGAATGACAAAAGAGCACAACGATACTGTCACTCAGCTTCAAAATGACCACAGGTGCGCAGTTGACAAACTCACATCTGAGCACAAGTCTGAGGTTGATAAACTGACTTCAGATCACGCAAATACAGTTTCTCAGATGAACAAAGACTTCGAAATAAGAACAGAAGCTGCCGAAGAAAAGCACCAAGGAGAGATCAAAGCTCTCAAGAACACTATCTCCGAGGCTGACGCCAAGCACACAAGCGAGGTTGCAAAGCTCAACGCCGAGTTTGCCGAAAAGACCAGCAAGGCCGAGCAGAAGCGCTTGAAAGAGCTTGCAGAAAAGCAGGCTGAATTTGACAGCCAGCTTGAAAAAGTCAAAAAATCCAACGCAGATGCTACTGCAGCAGCTGACGCAAAGCATGCTTCCGAGATACGCAAGGTTCAGAAGTCTGTGGACAGACGAGTTGATGCTGCCAGAAAAGACGAAGAAAAACGCTATAACGCAAAGGTTGCTGAGCTAAAATCACAGCAGGAGCGTGAGATAGCAATACTCAAGCGCAAGCTTCAGGCGGAGCTTAAAAAGGTTCGTCAGGAAGCAAAAGCCGAGGTTAAGCTTATTAAGCAAAAAGCCAGAAAAAAGCTCTTCACAAAAGAGGAGCTGGCTGAATTTGATAATAAAGACTGATTACTACTCCTATTTTTTTAGTTGCTTAATTTATTTGCCTAAACGGGAAAGGAAACTGCAATGAAGGATTGTAACACGCCTGCAAACAGAAAAACAGGCAGAATGATTACTAAAAATTTAATAGTTCTGCTTGTGTTCTGCGTTGTCTGCTTTTTTGCTATTTGGTCTTGGTTTACAAGCAATCAGAAAGCGGATGCAAGCGGTATTTCCATTAAAGCTCAGAACTCAGGAGGACTTTTATCGTCTTTTGAGGAAGACGGCGAGTATTTATCGGAACTCACCGATAACACTCTAAAAGCCTATCCCTTAGTCTCAAGCGACGGCACAAGCTTCTTTATCCCGGCTTTGAATCGCACCACCGGCGAACCTCTTTTAAGCGGCTCAGGCAATTATATTAAGAAGAGAGATGCCGTTTCGGGCAGTGATTATTATGAAAAAGACATTTACTTCAAAAGCGATAAGCCTATGAAAGTCTATCTTACTGACGAAAGCGCGATTTTGCCTAAGCTTTTGGTAAACACAGACGGTACTGTCGCAAACAGAAGCGATTTCGGAGATTTTTCCCGAAATTATATTGCCGGCGCTGCAAGACTTGCTGTGTTTGATTTATCTGGCACAGGCGAAGTGCAAAAATTTGTATGGGCGCCTAACCCCTCCTATCAGCTTTCGGTTGCAAGCGGCTTTACTCCTCTTGAGCTAATATCCGAGGAAGCAAGCGGATGGAATCCTCCCAGCACTGCCGGCTGGAATATCGAGAATTACGGAGAGGCGAGCAACTATTACCTTTGGGAAGCGCATCATAACAAATCCTCAAATAATGTGACTTATCAGAAAACACAGATGTATTATAATTCTGCAACCGGTACATATTATGGGGTTGTGGATGTTATCGGTGCACTTAATGTTGACCATATGATTTACATCGATAGCAGCAATAGTGCTAATGCACCTACAGGAAATTTCACAGACTACAGTCGTTGTTCTGATACTCAGAGAAAGCAATATATTCTCAATCAGGGGACCGGAAATCAAATCTATGTGACCGGCGCAGTTGAAGGCGGCTATACCGCAGACAACAGAACATGGGCTAAGCTTTACCTTGACGCCGATAAAAGAGACGCTTTCTTCGGTACATATAACAGATTTCAGGTTTTAATAAGCTATTGTCCTAAAAATAATAATTATCTGCATGTTGAAGACTTTGTATTTTATGATAAAGACAATCCTTCGAATGTAGGCGGAGGAGTTGAATCAGCCGGAGCCAAGGGTGCCGAGAAATATGAACTCAACTCTTCAAAAAATATTGTAATAACCGGTACAGTCGGAACCGACACCTACGGTTTAGCCGTATCGGAGGATCAAACCACTCTTGAGGCAAAGGTGATTTCCGGCTTTCCCGTTACTGCGGCACCTGAATTTTTGTACGAGGTTATACAGCCAAATGAAGAAATTGAACAATACCGTCTTCGCAATGTAAAAACTCAAAAGTTTTTAAGCGTTACAGACGGCAGTTTATCCTTGAGCGATACCCCCACCCTATTTTCGGTAGCGGTGGGAACAAGCGGAGAGGCTTCCTGTCCGGTGCTTTACAGCGGTTCAAATTACATTGCATTTTCACAAAACAGCAGCAGCTTTACGGTAACCTCTTCTGCTTCGGGCGCAAACACAAATGTTTATGAGGGCAATTCCTATACATTTAACGAAAACGGAACACCGGAAACAAGCTATTCTTACATTAACGATTCGGGCACACACACAATAAGCTGTGTCACGGATTTGTCAACAACCCAACCGGTGATAACCCTGACAAAAAGTTCTGACGGCTCATATCGGGGACATATAAAAATAAGGGTATGGGCTGAAGGTACCGACCGTGAGGCTCAAACGCCTCTGGCAGACGGCGTATTTAACATAATGCTGAAATTTTTCGGCGAAATAATCGAAACACAATAAAGGAGGAATAAGAATATGCGTATAAAAACAAAACAAAGACTCATAATTGCTAATTCATTCCTTCTTGCCTTTTTAATGTGCGTAGCCGTATACTCATGGTTTGCGGTTAATAACAAAAACAGCGTAAATTCTAATGATGTCACCGTCAAGGCTGACAATTCCCTTGAATTGTCCGTTGACAACACAAGCTGGTATTCAAGCATTCAGCTTTCCGACTACGAATGGTTTAACAGTGTTAAATTTACAGATATTACCGGCTTAGGCGACGGTAGCTTCCTCCGCCCTGTTCTTGAGCAGTTCCCGGATTACGCTCAGGTTAATTCCGGCAGTGCATGGACAACGCCTTCGGCTGGTCAGGATTATGTAAAGTTTACCCTTTATATGCGCTCAAAGGATCCTTTGGTTGTTTCTTTAGGCGAGGATTCCGCTGTTCAAACAATAGACCAAACGCTTAAAAGCACGGTAGATACCGATATTTTGAACAAAAGCTCAGCAAGCGAGGATGGAAAGTATTTTTCTAAGGATATCATCGCAGGCGCATTGCGAATCAGTGCGGTAAATCCAGGCGGCGACAGATTGTTTACTTGGATACCCAGACCTGATATTTACTGCAGCGCAACAACCTCCGCCGTTACTTACGATAGCATTTCTACTGCTCAGACTTCAGGTGAGTCGTTCACACATAAGTATCACAGCACGGAAAGTGATGAGCCTGTCACCGCTAAGGATGGAATAATCACCGGTTCAATAAGTGCTTCGAACACACAAAGACTTTCTGCTCTTTCATATAACGAGACCTCGCAGTATTATGAGGGCAGCGTAGATATTTACATTTGGCTTGAGGGAACAGACAACGAAGCTCGCCGTGCTTTTAACGGCGGACAGTTTAAGATTTATCTTAATATTGAAGCTTCGGATAATATAGCAAGCGATTGATTGAGGCCAGAGTTTGATTTATGATTTGTAAAACGACTATATAAGCCTATGAGGAGGTGTTATAATGGTTTTCACCGATTTTTTTAGAAAGAACTTAAAAAAGCTTATGATTGCTGTTGTAGCGCTTCTTGAGGCTGCACTTATTTGCTGCGCCGCAACCTTTGCCTGGATTGAAGGCACAAAGAGCGGCAGCGTCAACACCAACACAACAACGGTCAGCGCCGGAACTGGACTTTTATTTACCGATAAAGACGGAAACAAGCTTAACAGTATCACAATTAAAGAAACCACACTATATGACTGCTCAAGCTCTGACGGAAGAAATTTCTTTTTTCCTACTACCGAGATGACATCTTCCAATTTGATTTTTCGCAAAGGAAACGACGCTGATAAAAACACTAAATACATATCTGAGGACTTTAACATTACCTCATTCGCCGGCGCAAGCATTTACATTGACGAGAGCTCCTCTGTAACCTGTAGTAACAAAAACATTCTCAAGGCTTTGAGGATTTCTCTGAATTTCAACGACGGTACAAAGCCGATTGTATTGTGTCCGGGCGTAAAATGGACAGGATACACACAGACTAACTCAGCTGTAACAGCAATTACTAATGCTGGAAAATCGTCTGCAACAGTATTAGTTGAAGCTCTGCCATTTGCTGAATATACATACAGTGCAGACGCTCCCTTGACAACAATAGCTGCCGATGAAACAAAGCGGGTCACTTTCTCAATGTGGCTTGAAGGAACAGATGCAAACTGTACAACCGCTAATCTGCCCACAGACTCTTTTTCTATTAATCTGATTCTTACTACGGCAGCAAGCCATACCAACAATGTAACCTTTGTTGACTACTCGCCCAACCAATGGGTTGATAATCCGTCTGCAAACGGAAAAGACACCTATATGTTTGCCATTGATAAAAGCTCGATTACCGGCGATGACTATTCATCAGGCACGGCATATCAGATGAAAAAAGCTTCCGACAACATCACATACACTACGAGTATTCCCGATACAGTAACAGATGTTATTTTTGCACGCTATGACCCGGATGATGAGAACATCGGCTATAATATCTGGGGTGCTGAGGCAGGAGTTTCTATGACAGCTTCAGAGTCGCACACCTACTACGGCATCGGCAGAGGCAAAGATGTTGATAGTGTTAATTACGGATACTGGGTGCAGAACGATTGCAAAGGCGTAATCGACCTTTACATTACAGAAGCAAGTGCCAACAAAATTTACTTTACAAACAAACAAAACTGGTCAGCGGTTTACGCTCATTTTTATACTAAAAGCGGTGTCGGTCTGGACACTTGGCCGGGCTATCAGCTGACTTGGATTGAAGATAACAGTTACGGAAAACAATACGAGCTTACGCTTCCGGAAGCTGTTTTGAATGATCCGGATAACGTCTATGTTATATTCAATAACGGTGGAAAAGGTGCCCAATCTCAAGACGGAGTTCCCGTTGGCAATCGTTTGAATTTCTATCATAACGGTACCAACAACGACATTGACGCATCCGGCGACCGTACCTTGTTCAGTGTAAACGGAATCTGTCCGAATATTTACTTTAAGTCGAATACCTACTCAAGCGCAATAGCCGCGGTAGGCAAATTTGATCCAAGCGGCGATTTCAACAGCAGTACTAACTACGGTATTATTTCCGAATATTATAGAACTAATAGCTACGGAGAAAAGATATATCATTTGATATTGCCTGCCGACGCTACAAACATAATCGTCAACGGCAACGGAAAGAAGTCGACTGAAATTAATCCGAGTGATAACTTTACTATTGACCAAAGCGGCGTAAATAAGATAGGCTATTATTTCAAATCAACAAGCAGTTACGGTACATGGGAGCCGTAGCAGTCCCTGTTTTCTTTGCAATGCATAAGGGTGAGGTGTAAGCCCTTTTCATTAGCGTATCAGTCCGGTTTAGCAGTAAACCAAACAGGCTGAAAATAATCCAAAAGGAGGTAACCAAATATGCACAAAAATACACCGTGTGCTAAAAATAAAATATTGGCGTTTGTGGCGGTTATTCTCCTTTTAGCCTCCCTCTCAACCGTGACTTTTTCGTGGATTGAAGGCTCTGATTTAATAAGTATTTCAAACGGCGTTAACATCGTGAATACCGTTAGTGCCAGCAAGAAGCTTAATGTTTCTACTTCAGCGACAAATGAAGTTGATTTATCAAGCTATATTGACAACCTCGATAACCTCAGCTTAGCTCCTGCAAAATTTGATGCTGAAAACAAAAAGATAATGATCAAAAATACCGCTGACGGCAGCTACCGCGACGCCACTACAAGCGATATAGGCACAAACTACATTGAGTTTGACATATCCCTAAATATAGCGGAGGAAAACACCTCCTTCCTCTTTACTGCCGACAGCAAAATTACTGTAAATGACAGCACCTTGAATCCTATTAAAGTCGTTTTCAGCTTTAACGGTGAGTTTTCTGATGTTTTTTCTGCGAAAGACTTGGCAGGAAAGGAAATCATTAACTTAGGGGAAGAAACAGGAGATATCAGCCTTAAAGTTATAATTTTCTACGATGGCGAAGACGCCATATATAATTATGCAAACTTTTCCGGCAAATCCGTGGATTTCGACTTGACACTTGAAACTGAGATTCTGTATTATGTCGGTGCTCACGCAGTGACAAACGCTGTTAATCAGAACAGCACCGGCGGTACAGTAACCCTTACTTCCGGTGATATCTCAATCGGTCCTATCAATACGACTGTTACAAGAATTAAGAAGGGCAGTTCCGTAACCTTTACTGCACAGGCAAAAGAAGGATATAAATTTATAGGCTGGTACAGCATGCCGGCAAGCGGTACGAAAATAAGCAGCGACCTGGCATATACCATTCAACGTATAAGCGCCAACACCCACTGCTACGCAAGGTTTATGAAGATATACACAGTTTCTGTTACTTCGAAAACAGACGGTGCAGTTGGAAACGCCGGCGGTACTGTAACAGCAGGAGATGGCACCCAGACAACCTATGAAACCTATTACGGTCAAAATGTGACTATTAAAGCCACTTCCAACACAGGCTATGATTTTATAAATTGGACAAATGTTGTTGATGGCACCGCTCTTGAAGGTGCAGGGGAAGTATATACCATCACAGGTATTGATAAAGACTACAACCTTTACGGTAATTTCAAAATCAAAAAGTTTAATATCGAAGCCCATGCAGTCTCGGAAGATGCTGTTGACAGCACAGACGGCGGTACGGTATCGTTTACAACAGAGGCTGATTCCTCTGCTTCTGTTACCACTACCGTAAATTACAACGGCAGTGTAACCTTCAAAGCCTTTGTAAACTCCGATGACGGCTATGAATTCAAAGGTTGGTTCAGCACTTCTGACTGTACAGGCACGGCTGTAAGCACAGCAACTTCCTATACCGTAAGCAATATAAAGGCAGACACAACCCTGTACGCAAGCTTTAAGCTTAAAAGGTACACCGTTAACGCTTATGCTGTATCGGTCGGCGGTAAGAGCGGCGGTACTGTAAGCTGTGATACTCAGTCAGGCGAAAGCATTACTGTTTCTGCAGCACACGGCAAGACTATAACGCTCACAGCAAAACGGAACGGTGCAGCAACCTTCCTCGGCTGGTACACAGCCGAAACCGGCGGAACCCTGCTTTCATCAAATGAAACATATGCACCCACCATTACATCAAATTTAACTGCTTACGCAAGATTTGAAGTAACTGATATTACTACAACCATCTACTTCGCAGAAAGAGACGGCTTTACTGACTATTACGCTTGGGTTTACGATAAAGCCGATAGTTCAATCAAGCATACCGTAAATACGAGCTGGCCTGGCGATAAGCTTAGTGTTGACACTGAAACCGGCTATTATAAATTTTCATTTACAACAACCTATACCGGTTCTTTCAGAACGATTATAAGCAATGGTAGCGGCACTCAGTATCCGGCAAGCAATCAACCGGGTCTTGAGGGCGAATACGGCAAGACATATCTCTTCAAGGGCACTGAATTGAATGAATTTAACCCTGTTTTCGTCACCGTAAACGCAGTCTCCGTTGACTTATCAGGCACAACACAAACAAACGGCTTCACCGGAGGTTCAATTAAGGTCGGCAGCACAAGCTATAGCGCTGAAAAACGCTTAGTTTACAATTCCGGCGACACCTTTGCGGCAACGGCTGAGGAAAGCGGAAATTACGAGTTTGTCGGCTGGTATACAAACGCCGCTTGCACAGGCAATGCCGTAAGCACCGAAAATACCTTGAGCGTAACGGTTTCCTCAGATACCAACTACTACGCAAAGTTTGTAGAGCAGGAAGCTCAAAATATTATCTACTTAAAGCCCAACAGTAACTGGACTCAAGCAAGTGCAAGATTTGCAGTGTATTTATATAAAGGCAGCAGCTATACCTGGATAGATATGACTGACGCAGGAAACGGGTATTATTCGGCTATTCTTCCCGAAGGCTATACCAGTATTATCTTCTGCCGTATGAATCCGAGCAGCTCCGCTAACAGTTGGGATAATAGGTGGAATCAAACCAATGACCTAACGATACCGACAGACGGCACAAACTGTTACACGATAGCTGATGGTGCATGGTCTAAAGGCGACGGTACATGGAGCACATATACGCCATAAATACTATCGAGACTTTTTGTGATAAGTTCGATAAAGCTTTGAAAAGGATAATATAAAACATTACAGAAAGGCAGGTGAAAGTCATGAAAAAGCTTAGTAAAATCTCAATACCGTGCATAGCAATGCTGCTTCTGTTTGTTGTGATGATTTCCGGCTCTTTTTCGTGGCTTAACCGGCCGGGTAGTGCGGACAGCACACAATATAAGTATCTTGCCTTTTCTGGCACAGCCTCAATCAAAGCTGACGATTTGAGCGCTTCAACCTACCTCTGCAGCCTTGAATCGGGTGTTCTTCAAAAGAATACTGAAACTGCCGTTGCACAAAACCAGGAAATTACAATAGCGGCAGGCAAAGCTCAGTACCTAAAAACCACCGTTGTAAATACTACCTCAACAAATCAAAGTATCACCCTTACAGGGCTTACGCTTACAGGTGCAACCTCTGATATTAATATTTGCAATCTTTATCCCCTCAAAACTTTCAGCACTTATTCATCAGGTATGTGCATAACAGAGCATTTAACAGTGCCGGCAGAAAACTCTCTTGATGTTGAATGGTATATCTATAACAACGGCTCAAGTGAATTAACTGTTACCTTTACCGCCTTGCCGGCTGTTTCGTACTTCGGATAAGGAGCAATGCTTGTGAAAAGAATGCTTCGGATACTTAAAAAAGCATATAGCATTTTTCTTACGCTTTTGCTCGTCTTTTTGCTGGCTTTGGTTGCAGCTACGCTGTTTATTCGTATTACCGGCGACACCCCTTCCCTCTTCGGCCTTACTGTTTTTCGGGTTTCAAGCGAAAGTATGATGCCTGAGCTTGAGGTTGGAGATGTGATTATATGCAAGGCTGTAAAAAATCCCGAAGAATTGAAAAAAGGAGACATTATAACTTACCGAGGAACTCAGGGTGAATTTGCGGGAAAGCTTATCACTCATCAGGTTGTAACCGAACCGTATGAAAAGAGAGACTCTTATTACCTTATCACCAAAGGTACTGCAAATCCTGAAACTGATCCTGAAATTTCCTTTGAACAGGTTATGGGAAAGCTTGTACACAAGTCAGATGTACTGAGTGTTATTTACAGCTTCTTTATTACACCCTGGGGACTTGTTATAACCCTTGTCTTGATTATACTTGCTTTTTTCGGCGAGTTTTACAGACTTCTCAAAAAAGATAAAACCGAGCCGTTAAACGGCGGAAGCGAAACAGATATCCACGATAATACTGCCTATGATGCTGACGGCGAACTGCCTGAGTATATTGATAAAAAAAGTTAAACTAAATAAATCATTCTGAATTAAAGGGTTGTGTTTACAGCCCTTTTTTATTATAATTATTGTATGGAATTATAAATGTATGCTTGTGATGCTGCGAGGTTAATTATGAAAACAAAACCGATAACTGATACCGTTAATGCAAAAAAGCCCATATTACGAGTCCTTAAGAAAATCAGCAATATCATCAGCTGGGTTTTTCTCGGAATTGTGATTTTACTCATCATCGTGGTTTTTGTTACCCGAATAAACGGTGAGACTCCGTCAATTTTCGGCTACTCGATTTTTAGAGTTTCATCTGCAAGTATGGAGCCTGAGCTTATGGTCGGAGATGTTATTTTAAGCAAAAAAGTAACTGATCCTAGTGAGCTTTCAGTGGGAGATGTTGTCACCTATTATAATCCCGATTTCTTTGACGGATTAGTAACGCATAAGGTAAGCAAAGCTCCATACTTAGAGGACGGAGTTCTGATGATTGAAACAAAGGGAGTTGCAAATGATATTGCCGACCCGCCAATGCCTGCGGATAATATTATTTCAATTATGGTAACAAAGCTCGGTTTTTTGAGTGTATTTTACAATGTTTTTCTCTCTATTTGGGGTCTTTTGATACTTATAGCTCTTGTCATCTGGGTATTCTTTGATGAGCTTATAGCGGTTATCAGAATAATTACCGGCACTGACAGCAATAAGCATGAGGATATAAATGAAATTATCGAACGGCTTGAAAAAGAAAAGGCTGCACAGCTGCAGGCCGAGAAGGAAGCACAAATAGCAGTATCTGCCGAAGAAGAATATAACACAGCAAAAGATGCAGAAAAACAAGGCGTCAGAGATCGAAATAACGAAGCTCCGGGACTGACTTTGGATAATGCAGCAAGGAAAAATTCTAAAAACAGGTATAAAAAAAGCAGCAGGAAAGCTTCACCGCCGGACCGCGGTGCGAACAAATAGGCACAGAACCCGACATCCGACACCGAGTAATTATCAATCGAAACAAGCTTCCGACTATTCTGTGCCTTGAGAAGCTTTGCTGCGTAATTACACATTCTGATATTTGCGGTTATATATTATTTGAATATAAAACTTGAACTGCGCTCTCTTTTGAGTTATTATATATATGTGTTTATGTTTCTGTTATCGCTTTTTATTTCGGAGGGTGTTTAGATGTTAAAGAAAATCGGACAAATAATCGGTATCGTATTACTTGTTGTTTTTATGGCTACCCTTGTATATGTGCTTGTTGCGCGTATCTCAGGTCAGACACCGCATATCTTCGGTTTCAGTGTGCTGAGAGTTTCTTCTGAAAGTATGGAGCCCGAGCTTCAGGTCGGTGATATTATCATTGTCCGCAGGGTTGAGCCTGATGAGCTTGAAAAAGGCGATGTTATCTCCTATCGCGGCAAAAAAGGCCCCGTTGCAGATATGCTTGTAACTCACCAAATTGTTTCTGAGCCTTATGAAAAGGACGGCGTCTATTACTTTACCACAAGGGGTATAAGAGAAGGTGCTGTTAACGACCCGGAAATTGACGAGAGCCAGGTACTCGGCAAGGTACTGATTAAGGTGCCTGTTTTAGGAACACTCTATGATTTCTTTTCCCATTGGTACGGCTTTGTTGCTTTCGCGGCAATACTGCTCATTGCTTTCAGCGGCGAGATTATTAATCTAATCAATATTATCAGGCATAAGTACGATGAAAGTGATGATTTGCCTCAAGGCACAAATGTGCCGGAGTACAATCCACAGTTTGCAGAGGTACTTAACCGCGAGGCTCAGGATGTGCTGACGAACTTAGAAGATGAACAGTAATATAACTCAAGTTTTCAGGAGTGATTATTTTGGCAAAGGGCAACTGTGAGAACTGCTCTCACTATGTTTTTGACGATGAAGCAGAGTGCTGCATCTGCGAAATCAATTTGGATGAGGACGAGATGTACCGCTTCTTAAGCGGTAGCAACTTTGACTGTCACTACTTTGACCTTGATGACGAATACAAAATCGTAAGAAAACAAAACTGATTCTTTTGATTTTATTCTACAGAATATTACCGTGTTTGCCTATTTTTCTGTATCAGAATTATGATAAGCTTGTATTGATTCTTCAAAAAAATAGAAGATTTTGCGAAAAATCACTTGACAAACACCGCAATATGGTGCTATAATACTCAAGCACGATAAAAATGCGTGGCAGAAATGCGAGTGTGCTGGAATAGGCAGACAGGCACGTTTGAGGGGCGTGTGTGGCAACGCGTACGGGTTCAAGTCCCGTCACTCGCACCAAAAGCAGTATCCTAAGGGATGCTGCTTTTTTGTATTATCTTTTATTATTGTATTATCATATATTTTTGAAATGAGTGGTTTTATGAAGAGACACATGAGAGCCTTAATATTACTTATCTCGGCAATAGGACTGCTCTGTGCCGGCGGCTGCACAGTTCCTTCTGATTCGGTGGCTTCAGCAGAGATATACGCGCTGGATACATACATTGAGCTGACTGCATACGGTGAAAACTGCAACGAGGCAATTGACGGCGCTAAAGCTGAAATACGCAGGCTTGACAGGCTTTTTTCGGTTACCAATGAACACAGCGACATCTCAAAGCTTAACAGCTCTGAGGGCGAAGCAGTGAAGGTTTCTGCGGACACCTACGAGGTGCTAAAAAAAGCCATATACTCTGCACAGCTCACCGACGGAAACTTTGATCCGACAATCTACCCCATTGTAAGGCTTTGGGGATTTACCACCGATGAATACAGAGTGCCCGACACAAGTGAGCTTAATGTGATGCTTGAGGCTGTTGACTACAAAAACATCTCTTTGGGCGATGACTGCACCGTTACCCTTAAAGCCGGCACGGAAATAGACTTAGGCGCTATCGCCAAGGGGTACATTGCAGACCGCACCGCAACGGTGATGACTGAGGCAGGCTGCAGCGGCATGATTTCTTTGGGTGGGAATGTTCGTGCGGTTGGAGAAAAAAGCGGTGGCGATCGATGGAAAATCGGAATCAGGTACCCTGACAGCAACGATTCTTTTATTATACTGAGCACTGACGGTGTATCGGTAATCACCTCTGGAGCATACCAGAGAAATTTCACAGAAAACGGCATAACCTACCACCACATAATTAATCCCGAAAACGGCCTTCCCGCCGAGAGTGACCTTGTGTCAGCCACCGTAATAGGTACAGACGGAGCAATCTGTGACGCTTTTTCTACTGCAATTTTTATAGGCGGAAGTGAGTATGTACAACAGCTTTACAGCAAAAGCGATGAAGAGTTCCAATTTGTACTGCTTACAAAGGATAATAAGGTCCTTGCATCAAAAGGTCTTGAGGGACAGCTTGAGCTTACTGATAAATACAATGACTTAGTGCTTGTTTTTATATGAAGCTAAAAACCTCACACTTG
>JBJEOT010000066.1:0-21007 GCA_051880855.1 Ruminococcus sp. | reverse complement strand
AATAGTTGCGCGCGGCTTCCTGCCGAAGCGACGCTTTGTGTAGGTAACGGTTTGAGCAAAAACAGGGGCGTTGAGCTTTACAGGGTACTTGAAGGATACCTCGGAAAAAGGTCTTATTCCTGTATAGTATTTCCAAACATGAGCCTCAGGGTAAATTACAACCGTCTTTTTTTCCTTTTCTATTCTGACACGCATCGCCTCGGTAAACTCTTTCATTTTGCCGAGAGTTGCAGGCAGAGGCAAAGCTCCCAAATAAGGCAGAATTCTGCCAAGAACGGGAAGCTTCAAATTGGCGGGACTTACTACAACATAAATTCTTCTCGGAAAAGCACCAAGCGCCGGCAGAAAAACATCGCCCACTGGCTGGGTATGATTGCTGTAAACAAACACGCCCTCACCCTTGACGCTTTTATACGCCTTACGGTTTTTATACTTTGTATGCAGAAAAATCCGACAGTAGAGTCCGCCGAACACTATCGCAAGAGAATATATGAGACCTGAGAGAAACCGGGATAGGAAATCCCTTCGAATATACCTGTAATCTTCGGGAAGCTTATAGTCTTGGTCGGCTGTTTCCTCAAAATCGTCGGTAAACTCTTTATAGTATCTTATCTTATCCTTGTTCATCTTCTGAATTCTCTCTGCCCTTCGTGCCCATCCATCCGGCAATGTCCTCCTCTTCAAATTCGTAGGAAAGCTCCTTGCCGTATGCCTTTTCATAGGCGGCTTTCTTTTGCTCGTAGTCGATACGGCACATCTGAAGGCTGTTTTCTTTGACAGACTTTTCAGGATCGGGATATATAGTGGGAAGAATGTGGATTGTATACTTAACCTTATAGAATCCCTCTGTGTCCTCTTTCGGCAGATTCTGAATCTCAACAAAGCAAGAGATAACAGGCACATTGAGCTTTGCGGCAAAGAAATAGGCACCGCGCTTAAAAGGTCTTGGCTTGCGGTAGTTAAACCACATCTCCTGCTCAGGATAAATCAGCACATACTCGCCGTTGTCGGTAAGCTCCTTGAGTATATCCATAAACTCGTGCTGCATATAGCTCTTATTACCGGAAATAGGAATAATATCGGAATAATTGAAAAGGAAGCCCACCAAACCGGGAGCCGCAAGGTTAGTCTCCTGACTTACGATATTTATGCGCTTTTTACCCAGCTTATTTACAAGATAACGCACGGGAGTATTGTCAAAGGGACTGAAGTGATTGCTTGTGACTATGGCACCGCCTTTGAGGTCCTTGATGTTTTCAAGTCCTACCAGATCGGTTTTTCTGTTGACGGCACGGGTTATGGTATTGGCAATACTGCGAGCAACAAGGGTCTTTGCCTTAAATCTCCAGGTCTCGGAGTTTTTAAGATAACCTCTGATTATTGCGTTGCTCTCTTCTGTTGTGAGCACGGCATCATCAGGCTCAACCTTTACATTAAACTCGCCCTTCTCAACTGCTGTGCTGATATTCTCAATAACCTGCTCCCTTTTATCTCCGAGTATCATAATCTTACTTTCACTCCGCTCTCACGAATCTTTTTTAAGGTTATGTCGTTTGTCTTGATTTCTTCTGCGCGCTTGAGCATATTAGCCAGGCACTCTTGCTCCGCCTTCATCTCTTTATCGCCGAAGCCTGCCTTAAAGGCACGGATTTCTTCAATATATCCGCAGTCCTCGGCGTAGTGCCAAAAGCTGTCCTCATATTGAATTCCGCTGTAACACCAAGGCTTGGAGAAAAGGTTATAGTGGATAAGCTTGACGCCCTTTAGTTCTTCGTTTCTCTCATTGGGCATTGCATTCCAAACAGCAGGCAGATAGTAAATCTTTCCTGCACAAATTGCATTGATGTAATCCTGGTCGGGTGCTACGCTGTCAAAGTGATACTTATCAAGAAGAGAAAGAAAGTGCTTGTCAAAGGAAGCCTCTCTCAGCTTCTTGAGATTCATAAGTAGCACGCCTGAATTAACATAGTCGTTTCTGTCAACACCTACGACAGCTTCAACATAGCTTTGGAAGGGCTCTATGCCCTCGATAGAAGCATCTCTGCAGGCTCCGACAAAATTATCCCCGATATCCACGCCGTACATCTCGGCAATATCGCTGCACAGCACTATGTCGCTGTCGAGATAAATAGCCTTGTCGTACTGAGGGAACATTGATGCAATAAAGAGTCTGAAATAAATTGTAAGAGTAAAGTAATCACAGCGAATGTGATTTGACTTTCTGTCGGTTATTGCCTCCAAGCCGGAGCTCATAGAAGCAAACTCCAGCTTAAAGTTATCGGTTTCAAGAGCCTTGAGACGGCTTATATTCTCTTCACAAAGCTCCTGATAAAGCACAATTGCTTTGTAGTTATTTTCTTTTGAAGAATTTTTGATTGCAGAATTAAGAGCTACGCTCAGATACGGAGCATAGAAATCATCAATCGAAAAAAATACGGGAATCTCTTTTTTAAAGTTACTTGCGTTCATACATACCTTTCCGCTGTGCTTAACTTACGAAATACTTGTGTTAAGCACCAGCTTTATCCTTTGATGTTTCGTATTTGCTTTTCATTTCAAGATATTCGCTCAGAAGTCCGTCATACTCATACAGCTTCAAAACGCTGTGTACCTCGTCAATGCGCCAAGGCTTAACGCTTACCGAGTGAAAATACGGGAAGAAACGAAAGCTTGTTGTAAAGTGATGAATAACTGTATCATCTCTGAGTTTTCTCTGTTCGTTAAATTTGCCCTTCAGGAATTTTTTGGAAACAGAGAGTTTATTTATAGCCGACTGGTCGGGCATAAACATTTTTTTGGTTTGGCAACGATGTCTGCATTTTTCAAAGAGTCCTGTCTCACGGATTTTGTCTAAATTCATAAGCAGAACGCCGGAATTGACATAATCAAATTTGAATATATTTCTCTTAAAGAACCATTTGCCGTAATGATCCAAAACACCCGCCACCTCGGTATCGGTCATATCTGTGCTGTAAAGCTCGGTAAGGTCACTGCGGCAGATAATGTCGTTGTCAAGGTAGAGAAGCTTTGAGGGAAGCTCAGGGAGCATATCGGCAAAAAGCCTGAGCATACACCCGGGAGTAAAGCGTGTCTCAATATTCACAAGGGGCGCATAGGCAATGAACTTATCAGACACATCAATCAGGGTGACTGTGGCGCTGTTTCCCTTTTGAATCAGCATACCCTGTAAAAACTCGGCAAAATCAGAGCTGAGAGGTTCGCACACTCTGTCTCCGTGCCGAAAGCTCAAAGTCAGAATATAAACATTCAGAGGTTCGCGAGTGTGTTTTGCAAGAGAAAGCAGAGAAATAATAAGTCCATCTTTGATGTTTTTATCACCGCAGAATAGAATGTTCACCGCTCTCTCCCCTTGATTATCATTATCGATTATTAATAATATCAGCACATTCTTTATTATGATACATCATTTCGGGGATTTTGTAAAGTCAACAGCGACAATTATATCACATAGAAGAAAATACTGACAAACTGAGATATACTTCCTAAGAGTACAAAGAGGTGAAAAACAGAATGCATATACCGACGCTTCTTGCCGATTACATAGAGGACAGCGCCTATTGTATAAAAAATACCGCCGATAAGCAGCCACAGCAGACCCATAAGAGGAATAGCCTTTAAGGCTGTCTTTGCTGCTAAGACAATGCACCAGCCCATACCGATATAACAAGCCATGGAAAACTTTCCGTACTTCTTGTGATCAATGGCGGCAAAAACAATTCCCAGCGCCGCAAATCCCCAAACAATACCAAAGAGTGTCCATGCCCAACCCGGAGAAACCTCTCTGATAGAGCAGAGCAGTATGGGAGTGTAGGTTCCGCCGATCAGCACATAAATGGTACAGTGATCCATTATCTGCATAACCTTCTTGGGCATTTCCTTCAGCAGTCCGTGGTAAACGCTTGACATTGTATAAAGAATAATCAGCGATGCTCCGTAGATTGAGCTTCCCACTACTGCCCAAGGATCACCCTTAATGGCAGAAAACACAACGCACAGCACAAGAGCCGCCACACCGAATGCTCCGCCTACAATATGAGAAACCATATTAAAAACTTCTTCGCCTCGGGTGTAATTCGGAAGGAGTCTGTCTTTAAGCTTTGTTCTTGACATTTATAAAACCTGCCTTTCAAAAATACCTATCAAACAATCTGCTTTTTTTGAAAACCGTCTTTCACAAAACATCCTCGCAGAAAACCGTCTTCCGGAAAACTGTCATCATAAAAAATCACTTTTCAAAAAAAAATTCTGTTTTTATTATATCCCTCATCTGCGCTTTACGGCAACCTACCCTTGCCCTCTGTGGCTATACTGCTATCCGCTTAGACTATACCGAGGGCATCTTCTGCGGTAGAACTCAGAAAATCCGACTCTACTCCCGGTAGAATTCTCAGTAGAATTCAGATATTTTTCATTGATTTACAGAAAGATGTATGGTATACTGATTTTGATAAATGAAGTGTTTTGCATCGAAATCGCCTGCAGTAGAGCACACTCTACCGTGAGATTTTTAGCTTCACCGTTTCCGAGGTGTTGTTATCTGACAAATAACACTTCAAAAAATATTATTTCTCTTGAGGTGTTAAGCTGTGGAGGAAATAAAAACCATTGTAGCAAAAAACATTACCCAACTGAGACAGGCAAAGGGGCTTACACAAATTGAGCTTGCAGAAAAGCTCAACTACTCCGACAAGGCTGTTTCTAAATGGGAGCGCGGAGAATCCATTCCCGATGTAACCGTGCTTGCAAAAATCGCAGAGATTTTTGAGGTTACTCTTGATTACCTTGTTCATCCCCACAAAGAAGCAGATGATACGGCGATGAAGCTTTCTGCCGCAAATAAAAAGAAAAATCAAATATTCATTACAGGCATCAGCGTGCTTCTTGTTTGGCTTATTGCCACTATGGTTTTCGTTATTATTGATCTGACTCCTTTAGACACAAATTTCCATTGGATGTCCTTCATCTATGCTGTGCCTGCATCTACGATAGTTTGGCTTATCTTCAACTCCGTTTGGTTCAACCGCAAGCGAAACTACCTTATTGTGTCAATTTTGATGTGGTCAGCCCTTGTGGCTTTGCACCTGTCCTTCCTGCCCTTTTCAGCTAACATCTGGCTGATTTACATATTAGGTATACCGGGTCAGGTAATCATTCTGCTTTGGTCAAAGCTAAAGTACAAGGATACCGACGCAAACCGCAGATTCAGGATTAAGCTCCCGACAAAAGAGAACAAATCATAGTTTTTATCCTTAAGCACAAAAAGCTGTCACAGAGTGAACTCTCTGTGACAGCTTTTACTTTTTTTCTTATTAAGAATTATTCTTCCGTGTCAATTGAAGGCAAACCATTTTCAGCCTCATCTAAAGGCACGGTGTTTGCCTGTACGGAGGAAAGCTTGCGCTGAATTTGGCGTGTGCGAACACCCACAAGCTTGTCAAGCTCCTTGTTGGCTTGGTCAATACGCTGTTGTGTAAGCTCCAGAACCTCTGAGAATTTGTCAAACTCGGTTTTAACAGAGCCTAAAAGCTGCCATACCTCGGCGCTGCGCTTCTGAACAGCAAGGGTTTTGAAGCCCATCTGCAGGGAATTCAGGAGTGCCGCCATAGTGCTCGGACCTGCGATATTCACCTTATAGTCGCGCTGAAGCACCTCTACAAGTCCGCGGTTGACCGCCTCGGCATAAAGCCCCTCTGTGGGTAGGAACATCACTGCAAACTCTGTGGTATTTGGCGGATCAATATACTTGTCTCTGATGTCCTTCGCCTCTTTTTTGATAGTAGTAACAAGATTCTTGGCGGCTGCATCAACAAGCTCCTTTGAGCCGGATTCGTAGGCATCCTGCAAGGCGGCGTAAGTATCGCCGGGGAATTTTGAGTCGATGGGAAGATAGATAAAGCCGTCGTCCTCCGCCGGAAGCTTTACTGCAAACTCAACTCTCTCGGTACTGCGCTTCTTGGTAACAACATTTTCGTCATACTGCTCGTGAGAAAGTATCTCTTTGAGGATTGAACCAAGCTGAATTTCTCCCAAGATTCCTCGTGTTTTAACATTGGAAAGCACCTTTTTGAGGTCGCCTACACCTACAGCGAGAGTCTTCATTTCGCCCAAGCCCTTGTAAACCTGCTCAAGCCGTTCATTAACCAGAGCAAAAGACTGATTCATCTTCTCCTCCAAGGTTTTTTGCAGCTTTTCGTCAACGGTTTTACGCATTTCGTCAAGCTTGCGGTTGTTGTCCTCCTGCATATATGTAAGGCGTTTTTCCATAGTTGTCCGGATATTATCCAGCTTCTGCTCATTCTCAAGAGAAAAGGTCTTGAAGCGCTCTTCAAGCTGAGCCAGCTTCTCACTTTGACTTTGAGATGAATTCTGCTGATTAACGGCTATCATCTCGCCCAAATTCTTGACAGACTGCTGTACGCTTTGAGTTACCTCTTGACGGAGCACCGCAGAATCTGCCCTTGATTCCTCACGAATCTGCTTTGATATTTCTTCTGTGCCGTCCTTTTTGTAAAGGCTTTTTATCAACAGGGCTATTGCCAAAATCACAAGCAGAGAGAGCAAAGCAACAACAATAACAAATTTTACATTTTCACTCATCCGTGTACCTCCCGAAGCTTTATAACTCTGTGAATATATCATAACATTCACAAAAATCGCTGTCAACAGCAAAACCGCTCTGCGTCACAGCACAGGGCGGTTTACGGTACAGCGGTTCACATTAGTCTTGCTCGGAAAAGGTACTGACTATTCGTCTTTCGCACACCTCAGGAGAATATAGGAAGCTGTCCATATGCTCTCCCTCAAAAAAGTACTTCGGTTTTGCGGGTGTGTATTTATAGTCAAAGGTCTCAACAATTATAAGCTTAACCTTCATCTTCTGAGGAATGATACTCTTGATATAAACGCTTGCCTGCTGGCCCACCTTAATACCGTCTTTTGTCTCTGCAAGGCCTGCAAGGTTTGGCGCAAGCTCAACAAAGGCGCCGTAGCTCTCAATTGAACGGATAACTCCGGCTACGGTCTCTCCCGGCGTAAAGTTGTCGGCGTTCTCCTGCCAAGTGCCCAAAAGCTCCTTATGGCTCAGGCTTATTCTTCCGTTTTCAATGGACTTTATGACAGCCTTGATATCCATTCCGACGGTAAATCTCTCTCTGGGATGCTCAATGCGCGAAACAGATATTGCATCAATAGGCATAAGCGCCACAATTCCGCAGCCGATATCGGCAAAGGCGCCGAAGGTTTCGAGGTGAGTTATTCTTGCGTTTACCACATCGCCGACTCTCAAGGTGCTTATGTAATTCTCCATGCATCGCCTTTGGGCAAGCTCACGGGAGAGAATCGCTACGGTTGCGCCGCTCTGATCACGGTCAAAGCCTGTTATAACAAAGCTCACGGGACGGTTTACTCTGGAGATAACGGCAATGTCTCTGACTCTTCCCTCTTTAATGCCCAGAGCACCCTCCTTTCGGGGAATCACTCCCCTGATACAGCCTAAATCCACAGTTAAGTTATGAAGTGAATCACAGACCGTTGCCCTTGCCTCCAGAATCTTTTGGTCTCTGTATGCCTCGCTGAGAGCAGTGATGCTCTGCATATACATACTGTTTTCCTTATCCTCTATCAGACATCCTTCGGGTAAAAAATTCGTCATATTTTCAGCCTCCGCATATTTTATCTTATAGATATTTGTATGACCGCAAAACTGCGAGTATTACTCCAACAAAAACATATTGAAAAAAGCAGAGGGATATTGTAAAATATATATATTGTAAAGTTGGGAAGTGTGTCCTATGAAAAGAAAAAGAACTTTAGCTTTGATTTTGGCCTTAACTGCAGTGTGTGCGGTTTTCCTTACCGCCTGTCAAAGCGACAAAGACAAACCGAATAACGAAACAAGCACCTCTGCCGCAGCTTCCGACGCTGATTTAACCGCAGTATCGTCGGCAGAAGCTGCGGCAACTGCCTCTGCCACAGATGAGGAGCAAAACAATAACAGCTCAAACTCGGGCAGTTCTCACTATGTAAACCGGCCTGACTCCGGCTCAGACGCAAACTCCGGTGCAAATTCCGGTGCAAACGCTGACAGCTCTGACCAAGCAGTAAGCGACGATGTAAACGGCCCTGTTTCAAACGCAACTCACTGCACTATCACAGTGGGAAACAAAGGCTACAAAACAGAATTAGGCGACACAGTCACCTACACCTACTACCTTGAAACGCCGAAAATGATAGAGAATGTTCAGGCGCAGACCACTTACACAAGCTCTCTGCTCAAGCTGAAATCTACAGAGAAAGACAATCTCTTCCCTGTTCTCGGAAGCAGTACTGTGTTTAATCTGCACTCTGATGTATCCACAATTAAGTTTAACGCTTCCAACATTTCCGGCTATGACTTCACACAAAAAGGTGTACTTATCACGCTTAAGTTTGAGGTTGTAGGCAAGGGCGGTGCCTCAATTGCCACGGCAATTGAGATAATGGACGAAATCGGCGGAGAGCCCTATATTGATCATTTCTTAACCAAAGGTGATATAAAATGCGAGGAGTTACTGAAAGTATCCTGAGCGTAAACATCACCTGACAATATTAAATCTATGTTTTTTGAAAGGACAAACAAAATGAAACTCACTAAAATTTTCTGCATGGCACTACTGACCGCAATGACATTCGGATGTTTTGCTCTGACGGGCTGCAGCTCAGACAACACCGCTGACAACACAGAGCCCTCTACCTCTGCCACAGCAAACGAGCCCGTTAAGGTTAACCCTGATGTTAAGCACGATACAGAGCACGAAATCGGATATCAGCTTGAAATGCCGAAGGACGGCGAGGAGATTGCAATTCTTCACACATCTATGGGCGATATCACCTGGCGCTTCTTCCCCGAAAATGCACCTAAGGCTGTTGAGAATTTCATCACTCTTGCAAAAGACGGCAAGTACAACGGAATCATTTTCCACAGAGTTATCAATGACTTTATGATTCAGGGCGGTGACTACGAGAATCAGAACGGAACAGGCGGACAGAGTGCTTTTGGCTCAGCCTTTGAAGATGAATTCTGCGACACTCTCTACAATATCCGCGGTTCCGTTGCAATGGCAAACTCCGGCGTCAACACCAACGGCAGTCAGTTTTTTATTAATCAGGCTAAGGCTGAGAGCTTTAACCGCAGCAGTTTTGAAACAACCTACGAGGATGCTTACGCTTCTGCTTCTATGTATTATGAACAATATGTTCAAAGCTACGGCGATCAGTTCACCGCAATGTATCCCGATGTTAATTCTATGATTGCAGCTCAGCTTGCACCTCTTTCCTGGGAGGTTCCTGAAGAGGTTTGGGCTCTTTATGAGGCTAACGGCGGAAATATCCACCTTGACGGCGCACTGAGAGCTTCCGGCGGTCACACCGTTTTTGCACAGGTTATTGACGGTATGGAGGTAGTTGACGCCATTGCCGCAGTAGAAGTTGACAGCAGTTCAAACAAGCCTTTAGAGGACGTTATTCTTGAATCTGTTGAAATCACCGTCTACAAGGCTCAGTAAGACAAGGCTTAGTAAGATAAGAAGGCAGGAGTGGTGGCTATGCACACAAAGCCGATTGTGGCCATAATGTATGACTTTGATAAAACTCTGAGCACAAGCGATATGCAGGACTTCGCATTTATACCGAGTCTCGGTATGACAAGCGGTGATTTCTGGGCTGAAGCAAACGACTTCGGCAGAAGAGAAAAGATGGACGGAATTCTTGCATATATGTATACCTCTCTGAAAAAAGCAAAGGAACAGGGCTCACCCATTAAGCGTGAGATTCTTGTCAACCACGGCAAGTCCGTTGAGCTTTTTAAGGGAGTTACAACCTGGTTTGACCGCATAAACTCCTTTGGCAAGGAGCTCGGAGTTGAGGTTGAGCACTACATTATTTCTTCGGGACTCAGAGAAATAATCGAAGGCACAGAGATTGCATCACAGTTCAAAGAGATATTTGCATGCGAATATTACTACGACGACGAGGGCAATGCCGCTTGGCCAAAGACATCGGTTAACTACACCAACAAAACCCAGTTTGTTTACCGCATAAACAAGGGCGTCCTTGATATTTCAAACGACAAGGATCTGAACCGCTCAATGCCCGATGACTCAAAGCGAGTACCCTTCTGCAATATGATTTATATCGGAGACGGACTCTCTGACGTGCCCTGTATGAAGATGATGCAAGCTTACGGCGGTCAGTCTATTGCGGTTTACCAAGAGGGAAACCGACACACCGTTGACGAGCTTCTGCTCAAAGACAGAGTAAACTTTATTTTTCCTGCAGATTACCGCGAAGGCGGAGAACTCGAAAGCACTATGAAAAGCATCATTCGCAAGATAGCTATAAACGATGAGCTTTATAACATTAATCAAGACCAGATTAAAGCTACCGAAAGATAACAAAAAGCACTACGGCCTGAGCTGTAGTGCTTTTTGTAAATTGACAAGAACTTCACAGACAGATATAATATATTTGTATAAGGATATGATTTATAGGAAAGTACATTGCTCCTTTTATCAGATTCATCAAAAAGAAAGACATAGAAAAACTCAGGTGATACAATGTTTGATAAAATAATAGGCTACCTTACTTCTGCTCATTTCTTCATAAGCCTTATCATTGTTGCAGTAACGGTGATTCTGTGGTTTTTGATTGGCTCGGTAGCAAAACGCATATACAAAAGATGTGAGGATAATCAGAACGACATTAAGAGACTTTCTTTTGTTAAGTACGCAATAAAGGCAATCAGACTGCTTATGCTTATAGTTGCAGGTCTCACCGTTTTGCAGATACACGGCATTAATGTAGGCTCTATGCTTGCCGGACTCGGTATTGCAAGCGCAGTGGGCGGTCTTGCTCTGCAGGACATCTTCAAGGATGTTATAATGGGCGTAAGGCTCATTTCAGACAAATTTTTTATGATCGGAGATATTGTCAGATACGGCGATACCGAAGGTGTTGTAGATGACTTTAATGTCAGGGTTACCCGAATCAAAAATCTTGCAAACGGCGACTATATGACAATCTGCAACCGCAATATTTCCGAAATATCAATTGTATCCAATTGGACAGATATTGATATAGGACTTTCTTACAGCGAGGACCCTCAGAAAGTTCACGCCGTTTTAGGGAAAATTGCTGCAACAATCAGCGATTTCGATGATGTGGAGGATTGTATTTACAAAGGTACGGACAGATTTGAAAGCTCAGCAGTGATTTATAAGCTCAGGCTTTTCTGTCCTGCCGATAAGCGCTTCGACATAAGACGAAAAGCGACTATGACAATTCAGGAAGAGCTAAAAAATCAAGGCATAGCTATCCCCTATGATCAGCTTGATGTTAACCTCAAACAAAACAGTAACTAAACAAGGAAAAAGCTTATGAATAACATTGAAAGAAGAGAAAATGGGCTTGCTTTCATCTCTGACAAAGAGGTTTTTGAACAACAAAAAAGAGCAAGAAGACTAACTCAGGAATTTAATACAGCCGACCGCGCCGACTTCGAAAAGCTTGCAAAAATTATCAAAGAGCTTTTTGCCAAGTCTGAAAACGCCTTTGTTAATCCGCCGTTTTACTGTGATTACGGCTTTAACATCGAGGTTGGCAAAAACCTTTTTGTAAACTACAACTGCTGTATTCTGGATGTTGCAAAGGTCAAAATCGGCGACAATTGCCTATTCGCGCCCAATGTTGCAATTTACACAGCAGGTCATCCGATACACCCCGACGCCCGCAACTCTCTTTATGAGTACGGAGAGGCTGTCACCATCGGTGACAATGTTTGGATTGGCGGGAACTCAGTGATTTGCCCCGGAGTCACCGTCGGAAGCAATGTGGTTATCGGTGCAGGAAGCGTTGTCACCAAGGACATTCCCGATTGGACCGTTGCCGCCGGCAACCCCTGTAAAGTAATAAGAAAAATCACCGACGCGGATAAAAGGTATTACTTCAAAGATAAAGTATTTGACGATGAAGCTATGCAAGAAATCTACGGCGAAAACATATAGGCACACAAAAAACACAAATTATGAAATTCCGCATACAATGAAATAGTGAAGCTTAAGCCTTTATTTTGCTTGACATTTCACAGTTGCTTTGATATAATACCAAGCGTGGGTTAAGCGATATGCTCCGCCTCGGAAGCTCTCGCCGTGTAAAAATCAGAGAGCAATAATATAAAGTATGCAGGTATGGCGGAATTGGCAGACGCGCATGGTTCAGGTCCATGTGAAAGCAATTTCATGCAGGTTCAAGTCCTGTTACCTGCACCAAAAATCGGGTACCAATTTTGATACGATGGTTATCATGTTTGGTATCCGGTTTTTATTATTTGTTGCAGAATTATGAAAATGGAAAACGGCTCGATAAATCGGAATATAAGGAGGTTGTTCAAATGAATGAGCAAGCGAAAGATTATATAGATAAATATCCAAGTGAGATTATTGATATGTACAGTAACTTAAGGAAGATGATTTTCGATAGTGTTTCAAGCGAACTAAAGGAAGTATTGTGGGCAAAATTACCAAGTTATTATGTTGGTGAATCTTTTGTGAGGCTTATTCCATTTAAAGACCATATTAACATTGAAGCACATGCAATAATTCAACATAAGGAAGAATTAGCATGTTATAAAATTACTCCAAAGGGAATGTTACAAATATATTTAAATCAGGATATACCATATGAAGTTTTGAAACAGATATTTGCAGAAACTTTAGAGTAACAAATTCCGGTTTATCAAGAGTTTTCATTTATAGAAATATCGAAATCCAAAGGTATGCACCTATTAACAATACCTCTGAATATATAATAAAAGAGTCGGCAGGGTGTGCTTTTGTATCAAAATCGGTCTTCACTTTCAAAATGAGTGTTCATAACATATTTGAGTCATGTACACTCGTTTTTATTCTCAGCTTCTCTGATGCGCCTGTCATATTATCAAGTTAAAAAAATCTCTCTTGTCTGCTGTGACAAAAGAGGTTTTTTCTTTTCTTATTAATATTAAAGGTCGTATTTGAGCTCTTCTTTTGCGAAGTTCTTGAAGCTCTCGTAATAAAAATATGAGCGGAGAGTCTGCAAATCCTCGGGAGTTGTAACCTTGATATTCTCTCTGATTCCCTGGAAAATTCTCACAGTTTCGCCAAGCTCAATCAGAAGCTCGCTGGAGGAGATTGGATTGATTATACCCCTCTTCTCTGCTTCGTCATGTGCCCACATAATCTTTTTCATTGTGTAGCCCTGAGGCGCCTGTGTAATAAACATCTGCTTTCTGGGGAGGCTCTTTGAGCAAGTCTCGCCGTCAACAGACTCCAAAACGGAGTCAATGCTCGGAGTAACGGGCACTGCGGTCTCGTATTTTCTTGCTGTCTCAATGCAATCGCTGATAAGCTTCTGAGATAGCATAGGACGAACGCCGTCGCAAATGAGAACAATGTCCTCAGGAGCGGAGTTTTTTTCAATCTCGACCAAGCCGTTGTGTATTGATTGGTGTCCGTTTGCACCGCCTGCTACAATTGAAACCACCTTGCCCACACGGTAAACCGAAATGAGCCCCTTAAGGTAATCTATTTTATCTGCAATGCAGGAAATAACAATATCCTCTACCTCGGGATGATTTGCAAAATGCTCTAAGGTGCGGATAATAATAGGCTTGCCGTCAACATCGATAAACTGCTTAGGAATATCTGAGGTCTTCATTCTTGAGCCTACTCCGCCTGCAAAAACTAATGCATGTACCATTTTGTTCCTCCTTATTTTTTCTTGGCAGCCTTGTCTTCCTGATAAGCCGCCAAAGCCTCGGCTGTGTTGCCGTCAAAAACAAGCTGTCCTTTTTTTAGATATATAGCCCTTGAGCAAAGCTCCTTAACGGACTCTGCATTGTGGCTTACATAAAGCACTGTAACACCGGACTTGATGGTGTCCGCAATCTTTTGCTTACACTTTTTCTTGAAAGTAGCGTCGCCGACTGAAAGCGCCTCGTCAATAACAAGGACATCCGGCTCAATGTTAACATTGATTGCAAAGCCTAAACGCATTTTCATACCGCTTGAATAGGTACGGACAGGCTGGTCAATGTAGTCGCCGAGCTCTGCAAACTCAACGATTCTGTCCTCAATACTCTTAATCTCTTTATCTGTAAGGCCGAGAATGTAGCCCTTGAGATAAATATTCTCTCTGCCTGTCATCTCCATAGAAAAGCCTGCTGTAAGCTCAAGAAGTGCGGCAACCTTACCGTGTACGGAAATCTCACCCTCTGTGGGATAAGCAACGCCGGTAATGAGCTTAAGAATAGTGGACTTGCCTGCGCCGTTGTCACCGATAAGTCCAACGGATTCACCGGGCATAATATCAAAAGAAACATTCTTCAGCGCCTTATTAATCTTAGCCTTCTTGCTTTTGAAAAACAGCGCCTTAAATCGCTCTTGGTCACTTTTGTAGAGGGTATACTCCTTGCTGACATTCTTAAAAGAAATAATAGCTTCACTCATAAGCGCGCCTCCTTAAAGCACATCCGGGAGCTTCTTGCGAAGACGGTTATAGTTGAAAATACCAAGGACGAAAATAAGCAAGAATTCAGCTATGAAGATTATGAGCTCAAGCTCATTTTCAAAGAACCACTGTCCGTAGAGGAAAGTATTTCTGTAACCGTTTGCAAAGAAGTTGATGGGGTTGAAGAGCATAATCGTCTCTAACACTTCATTACCCAAATCATAGCTGTTATAGATAATGCCGGACACCCAGAAAATACCGGACATAATAGAAACAATCATATTCTCAAAGTCTTTGCTGAAGGCTGACATAGGCGCAGTAGACCAAGTGAGGACCACAAAGAAAATAAACATCAGCGGACAGTAAAAGAAAAACTGCAAGTTATAAACCGTTGGCATAAAGCCTGAGCACAAAAGAATAACATACATAATTACAGCAAGGAAAATATGAACAAAAAGCCTTGCCAAAGCAGTGAAGGTCATAATGGTAGAAACAGGGAAAGAAACCTTTGTAACGAACTGCTTGTTCATTCTGATAGACTTAGCGCCCAAGGTTATGCTGTCTGTAATAAAAAACCAAGGAATGAAACCTACAAGCATAAAGATAAATCGGGTGTACTCCTGTCCCATCCACTCAATATTGCCTGCGCTTTTGAGACCGATAGCAAAGGCAAACCAATAAACAAAAAGGGTAAAGGCAGGCTTAATAACAGCCCAGAGAGGACCGATTGCCGCGCCCTTGTATGTCTTCTTCAGGTCATTGACGGCAAGAAGCATAATCTGCTTTCCGAAATGACGGTGTTCTTTGAATATGGTAAACAAGCTGAAATCCTCCTTGAAATAAGGGGTGCAAAGCATAGAAAAAAAGCAAGAGCACATACTGCACCACAATATAGCTTATATTATATATCTTTTTGAAAATTTGTCAATTTATATATTGTATATACTTTGCTTTATTTATCGTATACTTTTGCTTCACAATGCAAGAAGAATTAAACACAAAAAAGCAAACGGCTCTCAGCAAGGTAAGCATCAAAGCAGCCACCGTTGTTAAGTCAACCCAGCGGCTGTATATTTATGAGTTTTTAGAAGTAGTCTTATCCCGGCAACAATCCGGTGCATTCTGACCCGACCCCCAATAGTTAGACCCAAAATCTAACTTATGGCTGTCGGGTCACGAGAACGGATTTTTCTTTGGATCGTTTGAACTCAATGACACGAATGTAAAGAGCTTGAAAATCGAAGGATTTCTTTATTTTTAATGCAAGAAATGGTTTCTTTATTCTCATACAAGCACCGCCTTATTTAATCTCCGTGCCGCCCCATTCAACAACGGTGAAGCCGGTACGCTCGGGTGCGGACAGCTCCTGCTCAGGCAGTTCTACGAGGGTATCTGATGCCTGCCATGCCATAAAGACACGAATGAATGTCTCGGGTACAGGGTAGACTTCGAGCTGTGCCGCGTCGGTGTAAATGTCAGTCTGGAAGGAAATGATATTATACTCATTTTGCTCCATCATCGGCAACCAGTACACGATGAACTCATTTGCTTCACGACGGGTAAGGCCAAGCTTATCCAGTGCATCTTCCAAGAAAGCTGCTGTGTCTTCGCCCTTAACGCAGAAGCCTTTGGAAAGGTCGTACTGTGCATAGGTTTCGCCCTCCCAGTAAAGATAGTTATAAATCTGTCCTTTAGCATCTATGAGTGTACCATCGGGCAGGGCTGTTACTTTCCAACCATCACCGTATAACGGATAGGTGCAGGTCAGTCTGCCATCCAGAGCGAGATTAACGGAAACCTCCATCCGCTCCTCGGGATAAAGGTAGATAACCGGCTTGTAAGCTACGTTGGAATCGGGTTGCCAATCGCTTGCTTTCACCGATGAGAAATCACATTCTACACGCTGATTCTCCTGGTCGTAGTAGGTATTATCATATACGCAGGTAATCTGATCTCCAACACACCATTCGTCAGAAAGGGTCCCGTTAAGCTTGATCTCATAAGGCATCGGAATAACTGTTCTGGCGAAAAAGCAGTTGGAATAGATCTTTGTAATCTCAATGTGGTCAAAGATGTCGTGGTCGTATTTTTCTGCTTTTGTCTTATCAAGCCACTGTTCCGTATATTCCATATGGCGAAGGTCTTCGGATAACTTCCAGCTTGTTGCATTAACTTGAGCCGGATAGGATTCCATTACATCGCCCTTGTATGTCACTTTAACAACACTGCCAACTTCAACATCAATTTTCTCCAAATCAGACGTTCCGAAGTAAACCTTGTCGGCGCCCATAAATACCGCGCTATCTGTAACGGGCTGTACTGTAACGGATGAGTCGTTGATTTCCAATACAGTCGCAACAAAGCAATGCTCAACCTTGTCTTCTTCGTAGTACCATAATTCATCAATAGACTTGAAGTTATACGGGAAGAAATAAAAGCGCGTTTCATCGTAAACGGTATCGCCGGTATCACGGTGCCAATCCACGATCTTATAGGTCAGTGCCGTGTATTCCCGTGTTCCGCCATCCTTATAGATGCCTGTTGGAATCGGGATGGCGAGGATCGCCATCAGCACAACAATAACAATCGGTATCAATATTTTCTTTTTCATTGCAAAACCTCCTTATTCACCGTATTCTACATCAATGATTTTGCCTTCGTGTGTAATGGTAAAGACCTGATCTCCTCCGGCTGTATTTTCCTTTGAGAAACTAACAGTCCAAAGGCCATTTTCGGTATCAAATCTTGAGCTCGTTTGATTATATTCTACGGTAACGTCCTTCTTTGCAAGTTCGATGGCCTGTTGCTCAGTTAAGATTCCTTCTGCAATCTTAACGGTGCTGAGAATTTGCATTGCTTCATCACCGTATTGACTCCACCATTTATCGGCACCTTCATTTATTGCCACATAAGAACCTGGCATATCTGCAAAGCTGATGAAATCCCAGACCTTTTTGTTATCGTATGTGCCTTTGCAAGCCTTGTAGCTGCCAATGGTGATTTCTTCTTCCTCAAGTCCAGTTCCGCACACACCGAATGCGTTATAGTACCGCATTTTGATCTTGCCCTCGACTTGGTCTGCCGGCCAGAAAGAAATACAATACTCACCGGAATTATTACCGCGTTCTGTTTCGTATTTCCAATCGCGAGGAATGGTGAGCGTGATATTTGAATATGAACCTGATTCACGCACGGTGGTTGGCTGCGTTTTAGGGTTGATACCGTCCAAGTAAACAACAACATCAGACTCATTTGCAACAGCAACATCCTTTTCCGGCTCTAGCAGAATGTGCCACTGCACCATATCATCAGTACCGTCCTTCGGTACGATTGTTCGGATAGCTATATAAAGTTTGCCGTCAGAGCCGGTCTTTACATTATCCACATTATGACGAATCGACCCGCTGCCTTCTTCGATAAGAACCATCACGAGAATTTGATCCTCAAAGTACGCTTCGTCATATTTGTCGCAGGCGTCCAAGAAACCAATCGTATTATCGGGCGCCGGATTCTCTCGATGCTCAAGGCTATAGAACTCCTTGTTCGCTTCATAATAGGCATTCAGTTCCTGAACGGAACGAATAATCTTAACAACAGGATACGCTATATTCTCGTGATATCCGTCGGTACGGATATACTGCGGTTCATAGTCAACAAAGGTTTTCTTGATATCCTTGCATGTATTCCCGGTACGAGTGACAGTAAATTCTGCCCACAGTTCACATTTTGTGCTTTCACCACCGCGTCCTTTCTCATAAACAAAGCAATGAGATGTGATGCGGTATTTACCATTTTGGAGAATATCGAAAATATCGGATAAACCGTATGTTTTCTTTTGGGTTTCTCCGGATTTCAGTTCATATCCTATTGAGTCAAACGCAAGGTTATCGAGAGTAACACAACTGGACCATTCGCCGTTATCTTCACGCTCAATATCGTATGCTTCACCGTACACAACATCATGTCCGGTCTTATTGATCCAGTTTACATCGAGTTTTATTTCGTCGTCATTCCATGTAGCGTTGACAATCTGGATCTCCATTCCCTCAACATCAGTATGCGTCGCGCCAATTCCAATGGTTGCTTTATCAAGGTTGAGTTTTCCGTCTGCAGGAGGATTCTCACCTTGATTACAGGCGGTGAGAACTACCAAAATCAATACAGATAATACAAAAGTCATTATTCGTTTCATTTGGTGTTCTCCTCCCATGTAATTGCTAATCCAAGCATATTCAAAAGATCAGAACGCTGGTCTGCTGTCAAAATGGTTTCCTGCTTCGTACTTTCGTTAATCAATTTGTCCCCGGTAAGATAATAGATAGTTTGAGCACCGTTATCGGTGGTAAAGATTATTGTATAACCCGAGGACATATTAGTAGTTCCGCTTTGAGAATAATACTTGTTTTCTCCTGTTAGCGCTTCATCTTCCGGACTTTCATTGGCAGATTCCATATTATATCCTCCGGAGTGCACAAATGACGATTGCACAGTATGGTAAATCTGTGCTACCTCATCAGCATCATCCTTCACGACGGAGGATTGTACAGCAGTACCGGTGCTCATAACTTCTACACGAACATAGACTGCATCATTGCCGTCAACGCTTTCGGCGATATCCATATCTTCTCCGGCATTATTATCGCTTTTACTCGCCGGCAGCATTGCAGGCAATATCATAACCGACCACACAGCAACAATCAAAATAAGCGGTATGCACAGAGCAAAAACAAGATTGCGGTTTTTCCTACGCTCTTTTATTCGTTTTTCACTACGACGAAACACTTCCGCCGTGCACTCATTTATTTCTCTCATAATAACAGCTCACCATCCTCTCCAAGAATGATGCGAAGTTCCTTTTTAGCACGATATAACAGGTTATCTACTTGCTTTCGGTTCTTCTTCATAACCTTGGCTGCTTCATCATAGGTCATTTCTTCAAAGTAGATTAGATGTATGACAACACGCATATCCTCCTGCAACTTTGCGATTGCAGAATTTACCACACGCTTTCTCTCATCGGCAAGGACAATTTCTTCCAATGTTTTCTCGTCCTCAATACCTTCTGCCTCGGGCAGTTCAACAAAGCTCAACACCTTACGGTGCTTTATGTAATCAAGCGCACGGCTGCGACCGAGCATAAAGACATATGTTTTGAACGTCACCTTAAAATTGTACCGATGTTTATGTACGACAAGATCCGAAAAGGCATCTATCGCAATATCTTCGGCTGCGTGGACATCATGCACATAACCGTCAATGAAGAATACGAGACTGCGAAACAGCTCCTTCATAATCTCGTTAAAGGCACTTTCATCACCATCAAGGAAACGGCGGTAGCTACTTGCGCCGTTATCCATATAGGTTCCTCCTAAACCGGGGATCACATCTAACCCCTTCACTTATTATACGACTCAGCGAGCGCAGTTCCTTGTAGCAAAACGCAAAAGCCCTCAACTTTTCGCAAATTACACGCTTGCATCATCGTCTGTGTTCAGTTCTCGGGTGGGCTGATGCTCCTATAACCGCGCCCGGTAATACATATATAAACATACTAAAATATTTCTTATGATCTTCCTATTACCGCGATTCATCTCCGTCAAAAGCATAGCATATGCTTTGTTTGATTCAATTTCTTCAATGTTAGAGCGAATGCTATCAAATTTGTACTCCGCTTTCGCTTGTGAGAAAAAGTCTCAGTCACGCATTCTCTCAAGAACACCTCTACTGCAGCATTAACATAGGGATCCAAATGCCTTCACCTCACACATATTTATATTCTACCACACTTTCTCCTATAAAGAAATAATTCACTGTTTCAAATATGCATATTTTTATGTTATATGTTTGTTTCTTCTCAGTCTTGAATATTTTGATGTTTGAGCAGCGTATTTACACCAAAACCACCCTTTGAGCATAAAAATGCCCATTATTCGCTACAAAACGAATAAAAGGCATAAAAAAACACGCCCTATAAGGACGTGTTCTTTGCTGGCTCCCCCAGTTGGACTCGAACCAACGACAACTCGGTTAACAGCCGAGTGCTCTACCGACTGAGCTATGGAGGAATATAGATGTTGGCATCTTCCTATCTTCCCAGGCCGTCACCAGCCAAGTATTGTCGGCACTACAGAGCTTAACTTCCGTGTTCGGAATGGGAACGGGTGGACCCTCTGCGTCATCAACACCAACTATATATGTTACACTGCACAGATTATGCAGGAATAACCATAATGGTGACTCGTGGGGGAATCGAACCCCCGTTACCGGCGTGAGAGGCCGGTGTCTTAACCGCTTGACCAACGAGCCATTTGGTGCACCATCAGGGACTCGAACCCGGGACACCCTGATTAAGAGTCAGGTGCTCTACCAACTGAGCTAATGGTGCGTTTAAGATGCAAGCGTTAAACGCTATATGCACCCTGAAAACTGAATAAAGGGAAAGGAGCAGAGAGAGGGAGAGATAAGA
>JBJEOT010000065.1:0-59889 GCA_051880855.1 Ruminococcus sp. | reverse complement strand
TTTTTTGGTTGCGGAGGAAGGATTTGAACCAACGACCTCCGGGTTATGAGCCCGACGAGCTAACCAGGCTGCTCTACTCCGCGATATATAAATTACTCCGCTCTCTTCAGCGGAATTATAGTTTACCATAATGCAGCCGCTTTGTCAAGAGGTCTGAGAATATTTTTGCTTGTTTCTTCTCTCGGCTCTTGCAAATCCGACGCTTAGATTACGGTAAATCCTGCAAAACTCTATATTCATATTATATTGCAATTTTTTCCGTTTATGCTATAATTAAATTCATATATGAATTATTCATTCTTTTAATCATTCTAATCTATTCCGAAGGGATATGGTAAACTATGAACAACAAGCCTTATTACATCACCACCGCTATTGCTTACACCTCCCGTAAGCCTCACATCGGAAACAGCTACGAGATTGTGCTCACCGACGCCATTGCTCGCTACAAGCGTATGCTTGGCTACGATGTTTTCTTTCAGACCGGTACCGACGAGCACGGACAGAAGATAGAGAAGTATGCTGAGAGCGAGGGCTGCACCCCCAAGGAATATGTTGACCGCGTTTGCGCCGAAATCAAGGATATCTGCGACCGGCTCAACACCTCTTACGATTATTTTATCCGCACCACAGACAAGGACCACGAGGAAATCGTGCAAAAGATTTTTAAGAAGCTTTACGACCAAGGCGATATCTACAAGAGCACCTACGAGGGACTGTACTGCACTCCCTGCGAGAGCTTCTGGACCGAGAGTCAGCTTGTTGACGGCAAATGTCCCGACTGCGGTACAGAGGTGCACAAAACTCACGAGGACACCTACTTCCTTCGCCTTTCCAAATATCAAAAACAGCTTGAGGACTACATTGAGCAAAATCCCGACTTCATCTACCCCGAAAGCCGTAAGAAGGAGATGCTCAACAACTTCATCAAGCCCGGCCTTCAGGACCTTTGTGTTTCCCGCTCCAGCTTCAAGTGGGGCGTACCCGTAAGCTTTGACAACGAGCATGTTATCTATGTTTGGATTGACGCTCTTTCAAACTACATCACCGGCTTAGGCTACGATCCCGAGGGCAATCACGGCGAAAAATACAAGAAGTATTGGCCTGCCGATGTTCACATTGTAGGCAAGGACATTGTCCGTTTCCACACTATCTACTGGCCTATTATTCTTATGGCTTTGGGCGAGCCTTTGCCCAAGCAGGTTTACGGTCATCCTTGGCTCTTATTCGGCGAGGACAAAATGAGCAAATCCAAGGGCAACGTTATCTACGCTGACGACTTAATCAAGCTCTTCGGCGTTGACGCAGTAAGATACTATCTTCTTTCCGAGATGCCCTTTGCAAGCGACGGCTCTATCTCCTACGAATCTATGATTGAGCGCTTTAACTCTGACCTTGCCAACACCCTCGGCAACCTTGTCAACCGCACTATTGCCATGAACAATAAATATTTTGACGGCATTGTTCAGACTCCCGGCGCAAAGACCGACCTGGACGCAGAGCTTGAAAAATTCTGCTTTGATACCGTTGAGAAGGTTGACAAATCCATTAACTCTTTCCGTATGAGCGACAGCGTAGAGGCTGTAATCAACCTTGCAAAGCGCTGCAACAAATACATTGACGAGACTGCCCCTTGGGTCCTTGCAAAAGACGAGGAGGGCAAAGAAAGACTCGGCACCGTGCTTTACAATCTTTTGGAGTCAATCCGCTTCATTGCTGTTTTGCTTCAGCCCTTTATGCCTGACACGGCAAAAGCTATTTTTGAGCAGTTAAACTGCGATGTTCACTACTATGAGAGCCTTCAGTCTTTCGGCAGACTTGCTCCCGGCACAAAGCTCGGTCAGGCAACTCCCCTCTTTGTCCGCATTGACGCAGAGAAGATGTACAAAGAGATTGAGCAGGCAAGTGCAGCAGCTCAGAAGACCTCTAAGTCTATGCAGGAGGTTGAGGCAGAAGAAAGCAAAAAGGTTTGCTATGAGGGAATTGCACAAATCGGCATTGATGATTTTGCAATGGTTGACCTGAGAGTCGCTGAGATTATAGACTGTGAGCCTGTGAAGAAAGCCAAGAAGCTTTTGAAGCTTACCCTTGACGACGGCGAAAAGCATCGCACGGTTGCCAGCGGAATCGCTCAGTATTACAAGCCCGAAGAGCTCAAGGGCAAAAAGGTTATCTTGGTACAGAACCTTAAGCCTGCCACCCTTTGCGGTGTTGAGAGCTGTGGTATGATTCTTGCAGCAGACACAGGCGACACCGTTAAGGTTATCTTTGTTGACGGCATGGAAAACGGAGCTAAGGTCAGATAAGATGAGGGGATTCACCAATATATTTGACGCTCACGCCCACTATGACGATGAAAAGTTTTCCGAGGACAGAGAGAGCGTTCTGGCATCTATGCCGCAAAACGGCGTGGTTGGAATCGTCAATGCTTCGATAGATATCGATACCGCGAACACTGCGCTTTCTTATGCCGAGAAGTACGGCTTTATGTATGCGGCTGTGGGTATTCACCCTGAGAATTTGGAAGGCCTTGAAGAAAACTATTTGGAAATTCTTGCTGGGCTTTACAAAAACGAAAAGGCGGTTGCCATAGGCGAAATCGGACTTGACTACTATTGGGATATTTCGAAAGAGCCTCAGCAAAAGGTGTTTGGTGAGCAGCTTTCACTTGTTAATGACTTAAACGCTCCTGTTGTAATTCACGACAGAGACGCCCACGGCGACACCCTTAGCTTTCTTAAGAGGTACAGACCGAAGCAGGCTCTTGTTCACTGCTTCTCAGGCTCGGTTGAATTTATGCGTGAGATTATGCGACTTGACTGCTATATAAGCCTGGGCGGTACTGTCACCTTCAAAAACGCAAGGCATTCGGTGGAGGTTGCAAAAGAGGTTCCTCTTGACAGACTGCTCCTTGAAACCGATGCGCCCTACCTCTCGCCTGTGCCCTTCAGAGGCAAGCGAAATCAAAGCGACCTCATTGTCTACACAGCAGAGAAAATAGCTGAGCTAAGAGGAATGAAAACCCAAGAGCTTCTTGACATCACCCGTGATAACGCTATGTTTTTTTACGGTATTAACAGATAAAATCATAACAACCAGTTGAACGAGTGGTTTGCACAGTCCCCTGTAAGGGGATTATACGGACTTAACTCCTGCAGTAGTATCGAAGTTTCAAAGCGTATTGCCATTTTTCGATGATAATGACTGAAAATGCAAGCGTTGCTTCGTTGATTGTAATTTTTCAAGAATTTAGGGACTATTGATTCAATAGTCCCTAAAATTATCTGTTAAGTTTATTCTTCAGAATAGTCATACCATAAACCACCGGTCTTGTTACCTGCATTTGCACGGTAGCAATTCATATTTGCTTGAACAACAATATTTTCAGTCTGATTTTGCCAAGTGCTTTCGGTATCCTTAAACAAGAAGCATTCTGTTCCCACCACAAGGGGTGACTCAAAAGTATAGTACCAGATGTTTGTTCCTTCAATATTCTTCATTAAAACCGACTCACCGTCAAGGCCGCTTCCGGTCCAACCAAAAATATATACATCAGACCATCTCGCATTGGAATTATCAAAATAAACCGTTGACAGACTAAAGTCAGTAAAGGGTTCTTCATAATACGGTTCTGTTATTACTGCCCCATCGACTGTCAATCTTATGCAATTATCAATAGATGAAACTATAGTATCATAGCAATTATAAACATTTCCGCCATCATCTGATATTCGTACCGGAAGGTCATAAACAACACCGGTAAAACGATAGATTGAAACATCTGTCAGCGTACCGGGAACCTCTGCTATATAAATATAAGGACACACATTTGAAACCTGCTCAAACCGATAGCTTTTTCCGGTACTCAGATCATAGGCATAGAGCAATACATCGTCATTTGTCACCCAGCTAAGATTTGTCTTTATATATAGCTTGTATGCTTCAGGGTCACCTGTGCTTTCACCTTGATAAATCTGACCTGCAAGTCCATAACCGTTGCCAAATCCTGCGATAAACTTCTGAATGCAGGTAACATCCTTAATTGAAGTAACTCCGTCCTCATTTACATCAGCCAAGGCAAGTCTATCATCGGAAATTGAAACAATCTTAGCGATATGTTTACCGATAAGAGTGCAGTCCTTAATATTAACCTTACCGTTGCCGTCAGCGTCGCCGTAAATCATTTTGGGGGATTCATCGGGAGATGATGAGGTGCTTTGGACAGAATTACTGACAAAGATTATTTTTGCATTTTCGTCACCGAAATTTTGCAGTATCGTTTCACGCACATTCTTTGCGAATCGGGCACAATAAAGGGTTTTATCGTTTCTTCCCAGATAGCGGTTCAAAAACTGAATATAAGTGTTCGAGTCATACTCCGCGCCTTGATTTTCATTAGAACTGTAGGTTTCCGAAAGGTATGTTTTTGCCATTGCAAAAAGGTTGTCGCTTATATGATAATTGCCTGTGTTTTGGTTTGCCGAAGTCCAGCTTTTTATATGAGCGTCTCCGCCCTTGTCGGGCCTTTGCGAGCAAAGTCCGTAGCCTGCATACCACATGTGATTACCGCTTACGGTAAAATTTCCAAAATCATTGGCGTTGTTTTTACCGTAATCCAAAAAGTACTCAATAGAATAATTACAGTATTCCATAACATTATTTGTGAATTTGATGTTGTCAGAGTGCACCTCATTATTTGACTCTCCTGAAAACTGGAAAGTTACGGCAGCATCGTAAATCTGACTGAAATAGCAGTTTTCTACGGTGAAATTTTTGGCTTCTCCCCAAATTTGAACACCGTTTCCGAAACGGACAGAGCCGTACTGAATTGAACCGCCAATCCAGTAAAACTCGCAGTTTCGCACAGTCAGTCCGTTGCAGGACTGTGCACTTACAGCAAAATCTCCGCTGTAGCGGAAGGTGAGATTATCTACGGTAATATTTTTGCTCCATTTTGTTTCTATAATATCTATGCCTTCGGCAAATTCAATGCTGTCATACAAATCAGCCGGATTACCGCCTAAGCAGTATAAGTAAAGCTCCTTGGTGCCGCTTGAATCATGAAAGAAATGCAGATTATCTGTCAAGTCGGCATAGGAACAAAACTTTTTATCCGTAGTCCTATTATAGGTTACACCGAATTTTTCTTCCAAAACACACTTAATGCCATTGGCTTCTCCGTTATTAAATATTATGTTACCCACATCTTTACTTATTTTTTCCGAATATTTGTAGATATTTGGCACATCGGTTTCTATCCACTCACCAAGCTTGGCATAGTTGTGTGACGAACCGTAAAGTTCAGGCTTGCTTCCTTCACCGTATGCTGTATACGAAACTCCGTCAGTATAAGCCTTAATACTGCCTCTCCACACACCTGTGCGCTCAAAATATACAACATCTCCTGCTTTCAGATTGAGTCTGTTTACCGCAGAAATCGTGGCTATCGGCTCTTCGGGAGATAATCCGCCGTTGTTGTCATCACCATTGTTGGAAACATAATATGCAGTACCCTCGCCTGAAGGTTTTATCTCTGAGTCGGTGTTCTTTATATTCTCAATTCGAGCCTCAGTATCTTTATAGAAGGTATTAAGCACTTCGTTTTCGCTTATTGTTACATCGTTTAATTCATCAGACAAGCTGTCTTTCGCAAAAACTGTTGTATTGATTATGGATAATTGCAGTAAAATAAAAACTAAAAATAAACATACGGTTTTTTTCATATTCTGCTCAATCTCCTTTTTATTTATCATACATTATAGTTAATGTCACAGTCAATATTTTTATCAATTTGATAATAATCCTCAACAGCAAAGAAAACATCTATCGCGCGAGAAAGGTATGGAATGACGCGCAATCTGAAAAAGGTGCATTTTACGGTTTGCAAAATGCAAAGAAATGTACCGGCCAAAACAATGGCTATTCCGTATTTGATAAAAGTTACCGAGGGTATACCTTCATTCATTGAATAATATGTCCGCTGCTTCAACTACGAAAGATTATCTGACAAACTCAACTACAAAGCCCCTGTTCAATACATAATTGAACAGGGGTTTAGGTAATTGGCGGTTTTTACTGTCTGCTTTTACTTTACAAGTTCACCGTGTAAGGTGGTTTTTCTTTTACATTTCTTTCAGATAATCTGCAATTTCATCAAAATGCATGGAGTGACTTGCCTTAACCAAAACCGTATCGCCTATGGTAAGCATCTCGTGAAGGTAGAGCTTTGCTTCCTCAACGGTCTCGAACCACTCGCAGTCAATAAAAGGTCTTGCCTCTTTGTAAATATTCAGAGAAAGCTCACCCACAGCAATTATCAGGTCAAGCTTTTTTTCAACGGCAAATCTGCCGATTTCCTTATGAAGCTCAGCTTCGTCCTTTCCGAGCTCCTTCATATCGCCCACAACAGCAACCCTTCTGCCCTCAAAGGAGGCGAGAGTTTCGATAGACGCCTTCATTGAAACAGGGTTTGCGTTGTAGCAGTCGTCAATAATTGTCAGATGCTCTGTCTTGACTATATTTGCACGGCTGCCCACGGTCTTGTAGCTTGCAATACCCTGCGCTATTTCCTCATCGGTTAATCCAAAATGCTTTCCGACGGCAGTTGCAGCAAGAGCATTGTTGACCATATGTCTGCCCAAAGCATAAACTGTGGCAGGAAATTCACCGCCGTTATAGCAAACTGTAAATTCTGTCTTTTCTGTGCCGACCGGAGTGATGTCCTTGGCACAGTAGTCGTTTTTCATATTTATTCCGAAGGTAACGGAAGCTTTTCCCTTTACCTCTCTAATCTCGCCGAGCTTTTCGTCATCACCCCAAAGCAGGGCAAAACCGTCATTGCTGAGATAGTCAAACATCTCAGTTTTTGCTCTTCTTACTCCGTCTAAGTCGATGAGCTTTTCTAAGTGACAGCTTCCGATATTGGTAATAACCGAAATATCGGGACGGACCATAGACGCAAGCACAGTCATCTCGCCAAAATCCGAAATACCCATTTCAACAACGGCAATCTCGTGGTGCTCCTCTAAGGAAAACAGCGTAAGAGGTACACCCAAATCGTTGTTAAAGTTACCCTGAGTTTTCATCACACTGTACTTTTGGCTTAGAACCGACCAAATCATCTCCTTGGTCGTGGTCTTTCCCACGGAGCCTGTAATACCGATGAAAGGAATACTGAACTCGTTTCTGTAAGCCTTAGCTATCTCAATTAACGCACTCTTGGTATTCTCCACCAAAATATGAGGAGAATTGTCAGCCGGTGTCTTTTCACAAAGCGAGCAAAGAGCACCTGACTCAATGCACCGATGTATAAAGCTGTGGCCGTCTACCCTCTCTCCTACAATAGCGGCGAAGAGAGCGTCCTTCTTCACCTTTCTGCTGTCGGTAACAATAGAGGAAATCTCCCTGTCCAAACGGTCGGCTTCACCGAAATATTTGCCCTTGCAGGCTTCTAATGCCTGTCTTAAAGTAAAGCTCTTCATAATAACACCTTACTGCTCAATTCCGTATTTTTTTAGTGAAAGGTCAACTATCAGCTCACAGAGCTCGGGATATTCAATGCCCACTGCCTTAGCCTCTTGAGGCAAAAGGCTGAGGGGTGTCATACCGGGAAGATTGTTAGCTTCTATGCAGTAATATCTGCCGTCTTCGGTCAGAATAAAATCAATTCGTGAATATGCCTCCAAGGACAGCGCCTTATAAGCTTTCTCCGCTTCACGCTGAATCAGAGCCGCTGTTTCTTCGTCAATTACCGCAGGGCAGATATCCTCTGCCGCACCGCTCTGATATTTATTATTATAGTCGTAAAAGCCTTCCTTGGGGATAATCTCAATTATAGGCAGAGCCTTGCCGTCAAGAATACCCACCGACAGCTCTCTGCCCTTGATGTACTCCTCAATCAAAATCTCGCTGTCATACTTAAAGGCAAACTCCAGAGCTTCTTCAAAAGTTTCTCTTGTATTGACAATTGAAACACCTACGCTGGATCCTCCCGAACAGGGCTTTACCACACAGGGAAAATGCTCCCAAGCAGAGCACTTGCCGGCTCTGTAATCCTCTGAGGTGTAGGATTCACCCTGAGGAGTTTTGACTCCTGCTCTGAGGAATACCGATTTTGCAACGCCCTTGTTCATAGCAATGGCACTTGCAAAGTAGCCTGCTCCGGTATAACGGATTCCCATAAGGTCAAGCGTAGCCTGGAGCTGACCGTTTTCACCCTCACCGCCGTGCAGCGCAAGGAAGGTAATATCGGCATCAGCGCAAATCTCCAAAACATTCTCGCCGATGAATTTTGATGACTTGTCGATTCTTGAAGCCTTAACCGCCTCAATATCGGGCACGCTTGTTTTGATTGAGCTTTCGCTCTCAAACTCGTAGCCTTGCTCAAAAAGTGAATTTATATCACAGATATCCTGCTCATAGCCCATAAAAACATCCAGAAGCACCACCTTGTGACCCTTTGAACGCAGAGCCTCGGAAATCTTCTTGCCGGAGGAAATCGCTACATCACGCTCGGTAGAAAGCCCTCCTGATAAAACTGCAATTTTCATAAATAACCTCCAAAAATATAAGGCTGTCTCTTGTCTGTCAGTTTCGTTGCCACCTTCTGAAAATGGAAAAGCACTTTATTCGCCGATAATTTTTATGAGCGCGTGTTTTCTGCGCATACCGTCAAATTCAAAGTAAAAAATCTGCTCCCATGTTCCGAAGTCAAGCCGTCCGTTTGTAACGGCGCAAACCGCCTCTCTGCCCATAAGGGTACGCTTCAGGTGAGCGTCTGCATTATCCTCAAAGCCGTTGTGGTCGTACTGATTGTAGGGCTTTTCGGGAGCCAGCTTTTCGAGCCAGCGCTCATAGTCCCGGTGAAGTCCCGATTCATCGTCATTAATAAAAACCGAGGCGGTAATATTCATAGCGTTGACAAGCACCAAGCCCTCTTTGATACCGCTCTCGTCAATTGCGTTTTGCACATCGCGGGTGATATTTACAAGCCCGCGTCTGGTGGGCACGTTAAACCATAATTCCTTGCGAAAGCTTTTCATAATTTCACCTTAAAACATATAGCCGTTATGTCCCCAATTTTCTGTTTCTTCATACTTTATATAAATTCGCTCTCCCTTTATTGAAAGCTCCTCGGATATTATACCGCAAAGCTCAGCAGTGAGCTTTTCGTAAGCTTCTCTCGGTGCAGAGTGGAGTATGCTTACATCCACAAATGCGCTGTCCTCACTGTTGTCACCTGCAAACCAAATTCGGCAGTTATCCTCAAAAGAAAGCATTACATAAGCCTCCGGCTTGCCGATAAGCGCCATAGCCTTTGCAAAGCGAGACTTGAGGATTTCTTCTTTCTCTTTGGTAATTTCATTAGTAACCTTTGTATTGATAAAAGGCATTGTTATTCCTCCAATATACATATTTGTTTTATTGTACCATTATACATTGATATTTGCAAGAAAAATGAAGTAAAGAGTAAAAGAGCGAAAAACAGCCGTTGTCCTTTCGGGCAACGGCTGTCTGTATATAGTTTTGTCTATATTCTTTTTAGTTTATCAGAGCTTGTTTCTCTGAATCTTACCGCTTATGGTCTTGGGAAGCTCATCGCGGAAAACAACAACTCTGGGGTACTTGTAGGGTGCTGTGTGGGACTTAACATAAGCCTGAATTTCCTTTTTAAGCTCCTCGCTTCCCTCTGTGCCCTTAGTAAGCACGATGCTTGCCTTGACAATCTGACCTCTTACCTCGTCGGGTACGGCGCTGACGCCGCACTCCAAAACATAAGGAAGCTCCATAATAACGCTTTCAATCTCAAAGGGTCCGATGCGATAGCCGGAGGACTTGATAACATCGTCTTTTCTGGATACATACCAGAAGTAGCCGTCCTCATCGCGCCAGGCGGTGTCGCCTGTGTGGTACATTCCGTTCTCCCAAGCTTCGTCGGTCTTTTCCTTGTCACGGTAATACTCGTTGAAGAGACCGCAGGGCTTGCCTCTGTCGGTGCGGATTACAATCTCGCCGACCTCTGCATTGGGCAGGGAGTTGCCTTCGTCGTCCACAATGTCAACATCGAACTGAGGGGATGCCTTACCCATTGAGCCGACCTTGGGAGTTGAGCCGCAGAGGTTTGCAATTGTAAGGGTTGTTTCGGTCTGTCCGAAGCCCTCCATAATTTCCAGTCCTGTTGCTTCTTTGAATTTATTAAAGACCTCGGGGTTGAGCGCCTCGCCTGCAGTGGTGAGGTGATGGATAGAAGAAAGGTCATAGTGAGAAAGATCCTCGCGGATAAGCATACGGAGCATTGTGGGAGGAGCGCAGAAGGTAGTTATCTGATACTTCTTGAACATGGGCATAATCTTTGATGCATCAAAGCGGTCAAAGTCATAAACAAAGACCGCGCCCTCACAGAGCCACTGACCGTAGAGCTTGCCCCAAAGGGATTTGCCCCAGCCGGTGTCGGAGATTGTAAGGTGGAGTCCGTCACGCTCACAGCAATGCCAATACTTTGCGGTTACAAAGTGTCCCAATGCGTAGGTATGGGCGTGAGCCGCCATTTTGGGGTTGCCTGTTGTACCTGATGTAAAGAACATCAAAGCTGTTTCCTCACCGCAGGAGCAATCCTCAGGTCTGTCAAATTTGCCAGAGAAGCGCTTGTACTCGCTGTAGAAATCGTGCCAGCCCTCAAGGCTTCTGTTCTCTGAAACCAAAATCTTGGTCTTAACATTGGGGCAATTCTCGGCTGCGCGGGTAGCGATTTCTGCTGTGTCATCATCACCTGTGCACAGGATTGCGCTGACTTCGGCAGCGTTGAAGCGGTATTCAAAATCGTGCTCCTTGAGCTGATTTGTAGCAGGAATTGCCACAGCGCCCAGCTTGTGAAGTGCTACCATTGCAAACCAGAAGGGATAGTGGCGCTTTAAGACAAGCATAACCTTGTCGCCCTTTTTGATTCCCAGGGACGCAAAGTAGTTTGCACACTGATTGGAAGCACGCTTGATATCCTTAAAGGTAAATCTGCGCTCAACCTCATTCTTGTCAAGGTGAAGCATTGCAAGCTTATCGGGATAAGCGTCTGCGATTTTGTCAACAATATCAAATCCGAAGTTGAAGGTGTCGGTATTCTCGAAGTGCACATCGAGAAGCTCGCCGTTTTCATTCTCCTGAGTCTTGACGAATTTCTCACAGACAAGCTGCTGAGAGGTTCTTGCGGTAGCAATGCTCTGGCTGACTCTCTCTGTGGGGATGTCCTCGCCGGGAAGAACAACAGCGACAAATACGCAGTCCTCACCGCCGATTGCAATCATACCGTGGGGTGTTGAGGAGTTGTAGTAGATGCTGTCGCCTGCTTCGAGAATCTCGGTATGCTCGCCGATTTGCACCTTGAGAGTTCCCTGCATAATAAGGTCAAATTCCTGACCGCCGTGCTTCTGAAGCTGAATGGGTTTGTTCTGCTGTTCGGGCAGATACTCATAACGCACCCAATAGGGCTCTGCGATTTTATTCTTAAACTTGGGAGCGAGGTTCTGGATGTTAATTCCCTCTTCCTTAGCGGTCTCCTGTCCCTTGCCCTTGCGGGTTACGGTGTAGGAGGAAAGCCTTGCTCCGTGACCTTCGAGCAAATCTATAAGTTCAATATCAAAGGCAATAGCACACTTGTGAATGAAAGTAAAGGGCATATCCTTTAAGCCCTGTTCATATAGATTGTACTTTTCCTCTGTTACCTGAGTTTTCTCGGCCATTTCGGTCTGACTCCAGCCCATAATCTCACGCATCTCCTTAATTCGGGACGCAATCTCCGTAAGCTGTGTCATGGATTTCTCATTACTCATAATATTTGCTCCTTTCAAAAGTAAATAAAAAAACCGCCTCAAAGAATAAACTTTGAGACGGGTAAAATAACATTACTCGCGGTACCACTCAAATTGTGCAGAAAATACGCACCACTCAGGCTCTGACAAGCCCTTTACTTTAACGCAGCATATACGGGAGCGTCTACAGAGGATAAACCTTTTCGGGCTCCGGCTCAGAAGGGATAAGTCATAAGGAAGCTTCAATATGCGTTCACACCATCCGCACTCTCTGAAAGATCTGCTTCAAGACCGTCTTCGTCACAGCTTTTTTGTGTATGTCTAAGAGGATATCACCGAAAACTCCTTTTGTCAAGAGTTTTTTTGAAACATTTTTCAAAAAGCCTATTAATTCTGCACTAAACCAAAGGATTTTCAAAAAATATTTTATTATTTCCTATAAAACCTCGGTTTTTTCAAAAATAAGACTTTATATTTGTGAATTATTATTGTATAATAGCTTTGTATGGAAATTTAATTTCACTATATTATATTGGAGGAAATAAAAAATGGCACTTACAAATGCAAAAGAAATGCTTACCAAAGCAAAAGCAGGCCACTATGCAGTAGGTCAGTTCAACATCAACAACCTTGAGTGGACAAAGGCTATTCTTCTTACAGCTCAGGAGCTTCAGTCTCCTGTTATCCTCGGTGTTTCTGAGGGCGCAGGCAAGTATATGTGCGGCTACAAAACTGTTGTCGGCATGGTTAACGGTATGCTCGAAGAGCTCGGCATCACTGTTCCCGTAGCACTTCACCTTGACCACGGCTCATACGAAGGCGCAAAGGCTTGTATCGAAGCAGGCTTCTCTTCCGTAATGTTCGACGGCTCACACTATCCCATCGAAGAGAACATCGAAAAGACTAAGGAGCTCGTTGCAACCTGCGAGAAGCTCGGTCTCTCTCTTGAGGCTGAGGTTGGCTCTATCGGCGGCGAGGAAGACGGCGTTGTAGGTGCAGGCGAATGCGCAGACCCCGCAGAGTGCAAGATGATTGCAGACCTCGGCGTTACAATGCTCGCAGCAGGTATCGGCAATATCCACGGCAAGTATCCCGCAAACTGGGCAGGTCTTTCTTTCGAGACTCTCGACGCTATTCAGAAGCTCACAGGCGATATGCCCTTAGTTCTTCACGGCGGCACAGGTATCCCCGAGGATATGATTAAAAAGGCAATCGACCTTGGCGTTTCCAAGATTAATGTTAACACCGAGTGCCAGCTCTCCTTTGCAGCAGCTACAAGAGAGTACATTGAGGCAGGCAAGGACCTTCAGGGCAAGGGCTTTGATCCCAGAAAGCTTCTTGCTCCCGGCTTTGAGGCTATCAAGGCAACCGTTAAGGAGAAGATGGAGCTCTTCGGCTCAGTAGGTAAGGCTTAATCCTTCCACTGCTTTAATCTTTGCCGAAAGCAATATAGAATGACTAAAGGGCTGTAAAAAACTATCGTTTTTTTACAGCCCCTTTTATATCAGTCTATCAGATTAACAATGTAATTTGCAAAGGCAGGGTTTTTTATAAGTATTGGACCGATTATCTGAGTGCCGAAGAAGTTTTTCTCGTGAATTCCCTCGGTGCCGGTCTTAACCGTTCCTACCACCTGCTCAATCTCAAACAGAGGATTTTTAATCCCCTCAACCTCCGAGCATTTATTTATATAGCCGATAAGCTCTCCCTCACAGAGCCTGCACTTAAAGGTGACATCTGCGCTGAAGCGTACCTTTCTCTGCTCTGAAACAGTGAAATCAAAGAGGTTAATGCCCTCTGTTTTCTTTTCGCCCACAACGATCTCTTTGCCTAACATCTCGTATGAGTTGCCTGTAAAAAGCATCACCGTGCCCTTTTCATAGGCTTCTGATAAGCTTTGCCTAAAGCCTCGCAGATGCTCAAGAGAAGCATCTCTTGAGCGCTCAGTGCCTGCACCGCAGTAGATAAAGCTGTACTCGGTAAAATCAATCTCCCTGTCGGTGACAGTCTTTCTTACAACCTCTACCTCTTTGCCCTGATTTCTGAGAAGTCTCTCAATCATTCTGACATTACCGTTTTCGCCGTAAAGGTTCATAATATCGTAATATAGAAAAAGTATCTTCATCATTTGACCTCCGCAAGCTCCAGGAATTTTTGCTTGTCCGAGAAGCAGGTGATTACATAAGTAAAGGCATCGCCGTTTTCTTTCAGGTATTCTACCGCATCGGGAATCAGCTTAAAGCTTTTGATTATATCCTTATCAACCTCGGTGAACGAAAAACGGGTTAACAGGTCCTCGCAGTAATTTCCCGCAAGAAGCACCTCTGCGATATTGTCAGACTTAAGAAGCTCAAAGTCAATATCCCAAAGCCAAGAGGTTTCATAGGTCTGATACTTTCGGCTGATGGCGTCAACCATAACCACAACCGTGCACTTTCTCTTATCAGAGATTGCAACGCGGATTGACTGGTCGTAGGAGATTGAATTCTCGTGCTTTGAAACAAGCAAGGTGCCCTCTCTTTTTCCAAGAGAGAAATCCACAATTCTGCCTGAGGTCAGGTCATAATTTGAAAGTGCCTTTGCAGCCGCATCGGGAGAAATCCCCGCAATATCGGCAACGGCAAAAGCCACAAGAGTGTTGTAACAATGATAGATGCTTGAGAAAGAAAGCTCGATTTTGTGCTCTCCGTTTATAACGACAAAGCCCTCCGTAAGGCTTGCGTCGGTAATGGTCCACTGTGTTTCCTGCTTTCTGTGAGAGCAGGCGGTGCAGCGGTACGAGCCGATGTGGTTGAAGTGGTAATAATCGTACTCCATAGGCGCCTTACAGCAGGGACAGTACTTGCCGTCGTCATAGACAGAGTCGTTACTCTGTGTATCAAAGTCAAGCCTGTCCGCACCGAAGTAACGCACATTTTCCCTATCCTTGCCGAACTTTGAAACAAGAGGGTCATCGGCATTGAGAATAAGCTCCATGGAGTCATCCATACACTCGGCAATAACATCGTAAACCCATTCGGGGTGGCCGTTTCGGGTTAGCTGGTCGCGGTAAAGGTTGGTAATAATCAGGTGATTGGGCTTGAAGTACTTAAAGGTGTGGCGCGCATAGCGCTCGTCTGACTCCATAAGCACAACATCGCTTTTTACTCTGCCGCTTAGGGTACAGTCGCATAGAAGAAAGGTTGTTACGCCCTCGATCTGATTAGAGCCCTCCTTGTTGTAGGCAAGCTTTACGCCGGACTCCTTCAGCACATGAGCTATCATCTCAAGGGTTGATGTTTTGCCTGAGCTTCCCGTTACGGCAATAACCTTTGACGGCATTTTAATCATACCCAGAATATCGGGAAAAAGCTTCAGGGTAAGCTGACCGGGAAGGCTTGAGCCTCTGCCTAAAAGCTTTGCAAAAAATCTTACAGTCTTGCACATTGCAACAGCTAGAAATACTTTTATTTTCATAAGCAGCTCCTGTTTGATGAAAAATTACTTCTGATATAGCTTTTAATATAATACGCCAAAAAAGCAGGAATTACAAGAGCTATTCAAAAAGCTGAGGATTCATTCGTGAGTAGTGGAAAATATACTGCTGAGCAACTCCCGCGTACTTGCCGAAGCTCTCATAAGACACATCGGGGAAAAGCGTGGCCATTGCACGCTTCATCCAGACATCCATCGGGAAAGCCTCGGTGCGGTGAAGTCCGTACAAAAGGGTGCAGTCTGCAACCTTTGAGCCAACGCCGGTAATTGTCATAAGCTCACGCTTTGCATCTTCAAGGCTCAGCTCCCGGCAACGCTCCAGGCTGACCTCACCGGACTGCACCTTCTTTGCTGCATCAATGATATACCTGTGGCGAAAGCCTGCACGAATCTCAGCCAAATCCTCTGCGTCAAGCTTTGAAAGCACCTCTGCCGAGGGGAAGGCATAAGAGCCGTCCGAAAGCTTTTCTCCAAAGCCTTGGCACAGCCTGTCCACAATGCCCTCAATACGCTTTATGTTGTTGTTTTGTGAGATTATGAAAGAGATAAGCGCCTCAAAGGGCTCCTGCCTGAGTATGTGAATTCCCGGCGCAAACTTTGCCGCCGCCGCCAAGGTAGGATGCATCCGGGACAGATCCTCTCTCACCTTGTTATAGTCAAGAGAAAGGTCAAAATAATCCGCCCAGACAGCGAGGAAATCCTCCTCGGTAGTGTTCCTGATTATAAGATTATCTCCGTCTTTCGTGACTGTTACGGTCTTGCCTCTGACTGTACCCCCGAAGCTTTCGTCCCCTACATCGCGCCAGCGAAAGCTCTGCCCGCAAAAGAGGGTATCCCTCAGGGAAAGGTCACTGCAATTTTTGACAGTGACGGTATTATCTCTGTATGTATAATCCATAAAAACCACTCCGTAAAAACATTTCTATAATATCATAGCATATTTCTGAGTTTTGTGCTATGATATATTTAGATTTGCTATAATATTTCAAACTTCAAAAGGGTGAAACCGATGAAAGAAACTATCTGTACCATACCCATTAACGATATTTTCGGCGTTAAGGAGGGCTGTCCTTTCTGCCGTATGTACGATATGCTTGAAACTCAGTATGCCGAGTTTATCACAGGCTCTGCCATGATGGACCCGGAAACAAGAGTTCAGACAAACAAAAAAGGCTTTTGCAAGGAGCATTTTGCAAAGATTGCCGAGGTTGGCAAGCGTCTGCCGAACGCCCTTATTCTTCAAACTCATCTGCAGTCCTTGCTGGATAACTACTTCCCCGAGAACCCCCGCTCCAAGCCTGATAAAAAGAAGCTCTCACAGCTTCGCAATATGCAGGACAGCTGTTATATATGCGACAGAATTCAAAACGATGTTGAGCATTTTCTCCGCACGGTTTTTGCACAGTGGCAATGCAGCGAGGAATTCAGAAAAACCTACCGTGAGCAGGAGTTTATCTGCCTTGACCACTACCGAATGGTAACCGAGCTTTCTCTGAAGGGTCTGCCCTCAAAGAGCCTGGCGGATTTCCACGGTGACACCGCCGCCCTCGCAAAGAAACAGCTTGAGCTTTTAATTGCCGATACCTCTCACTTCTGCAAGATGTTTGACTATCAGAGCAGAGGCGCTGATTGGGGCAACAGCAAGGACGCAATTGAGCGTGACTTGCAGTATCTTGTAAGGATTGCTCCGCCCAAAAACGAAAGCGAAAACAAGTAACAGTCTCTTTATCTCTCTAAAGAATATGCGGTGATTATTATGGTATTTTTTACAACCCTTACCTCGGTGGCGATGCTGCTGCTTTACGCCATTCCCGGTTTTCTGTTAGTTAAGACAAAGCTTGTAGACGAGAAAACAATACCTGCCTTTGCAAAGGTACTGCTCTATGTTTGCCAGCCTGCCTTGACGCTCTACTCCTTTAACAAGGCACAGTATTCCCCTGCTTTGCTTCTGAATCTGGGCATTTTCTTTCTTATAACTCTGCTTGCTCAGCTTTTCCTGCTTATGCTATTTTGGTTTGTTCTTAAGAAAAAGCGCGCAAAGGACGATAAATACAGAATTATCAACATCGCGGCAGTGCTCAGCAACTGCGGATTTTTCGGAATTCCCATTGCCGAAAAGCTCTTCCCCGAAAATTCCGATGTGGCAGCCTACTGCCTAATGTTCACTCTTTCAATGAACATTCTCTGCTGGACGGTTGTCCTCGCAATGGTAACGGGAGATAAAAAGTATGTAAGGCTAAAGCAGGTAATCGTAAACCCCGCCGTGATTTCCTTCCTGGCTGCTCTTTTACTGTTTGTTTTCTCGGTAAAGCTTCCCGCGGTGCTTGCTGACGGAGTTTCCCTTGTGGGCAGAGCCTCAACTCCGCTGTGTATGCTTATTCTCGGAATGAGGCTTGCTGCAACTAAAGTTAAGACCGTTTTCGGCAGTATAAGCAGTTACATTGCCGTGGCAGTCAAGCAAATTGCAGTACCTCTGTTTATCTTCGCAGCGCTTTACTTTGTGCCCATTGATCCCTTTATGAAGTCTCTGGCATTTCTGCTTTTCTCCTGTCCTGTGGCAAGCAATGTACTGAACTTTGCCGAAATGAGCTCAAGGGGGCAAGATACCGCCGCCGGCTGCGTGCTTCTGGGAACAATGCTCAGCATCGGCACAATGCCCTTGATGACGCTTTTGCTCTGAATACATCCGTAACATAGATAAATACTATAATATATCATAACTATAATATAAAGGTGGACGAAATATGGAAAACATTACCGACAAGAAAACCCTTGGCTTAGTTTTAGGTGCAGGCGGCTCAAGAGGAGTTGCTCACATCGGATTTTTGCAGGCGCTTTTAGAGGCAGGCATAAAGCCTGACTGCATAGCAGGCACTTCCGCAGGCTCGGTTGTTGGCGCTCTTTACGGAGCAGGGATATCTCCTCAGAAAATGTTTACTGCCGTAATGAACCTTAAGAAAAACGATATTCTTGATCCCTTTCGCTCTCTAAACGGAGCCGGTCTTTTCTCAACAAAAAAGATACTCGCTACCCTTAGAAGCTTCTTAGGCGACAAAAAAATCAAGGATCTTAACCTTCCCTTCTGCTGTGTTGCCACAGACCTTGTTGAGGGTGTGCCAAAGGTCTTTGACTCTGAGTGTGAAGCGGCGCTGGCTGTCACTGCAAGCTCCTGCATACCCGGATTTTTCGAGCCTGTTGTAATCGACGGCACCGCCTATGTTGACGGCTCGCTTTTAGAGAGACTTCCCATTGCTCAGATTAAGGAATTCAACCCCGATATCATTGTTGCCGTGGATGTTTTTGACAGAGAAAACAGCCGAAAGGAATACCACAATATTATCACTGTGCTCACCCGCACCTTTGACATAATGGACCAAGAGAAAACCGAAGCAAAAATCAAGGAGCTGGCTCCCGATTTGCTTGTTAAGCCTCAGCTTGCAGGTATCTCTCAGTACTCCTTCAAGGGTATGAACGACGCCTACTATGAGGGCTACGCTTCGGGCATAGCAAGCATTAAAGAGATTAAGCGACTCTTAGGCTCAGAGGTATAATTATTCCATCGGATTAGTGGCTTTTTTGCCGAGCATCTCAAAAATATCCGACTTTTTGATAAGGCCCGATGCTCTGCTTACCTCTTTGCCGTTTCTGAAAAAAATCGAGGTTGGCAGATTCTTTATGTCATATTGTTTTGAGAGAGTCTCCTCTCGCTCAATATCTACAGAGCAAAACTTTACATCGGGAAATTCACTTTGGATTTTGTAAATCACCGTGGCAAGGCTGTGACAGTATCCGCACCAAGGCGCAGAGAATTCGACAAACGCGTCTCCCTCAAAGTTCAGCACCTCTTCTGCAAAGCTGTCCGCTGTCAAAGCTATCATAACTTTTCCTCCTCTGTTTATTATGTATATAGTATTTCAGCATGAGGCAGAAGTATACTTCCCGAATCTTACAAGACGGCATATATTACAAAACATTCCGGATAAAGTTTCAACCAAACACAAATATATACTCAAAAAAGGGACAGTCTAAAACAGACTGTCCCTTTACTTATTGTTTTTACTTAAGCGAAGATTACTTCTTCTGAAGCTCCTCTTCGATAACTGCCTTGATGCCTTTTTCTGTAAGGCCGAATTTTTCGAGCAGCTCCCAAGCGGGACCTGAGTAGCCGTAGCGGTCATAAACACCGACCTTGCGAACAGGAACAGGGCATTCTGAAACAAGAACATCGCAAACTGCATCGCCGAGACCGCCGATAACATTGTGCTCCTCAACAGTAATAATTCTGCCGGTTTCCTTTGCTGCCTTGATGATAATCTCGCGGTCAATGGGCTTGATTGTGTGAATGTTAATAAGGCGAACGCTCTTGCCCTCTGCCTCTAAAGCCTTTGCGGCCTTTCTTGCTTCGTTAACAACAAGACCTGTGGCAATAACGGTGATGTCGCTGCCCTGCTGAAGTGTAATGCCCTTGCCAAGCTCAAACTTGTAGGTCTCGGGGTCGTTGAAGGAGTCGATTGCAAGTCTGCCTAAGCGGATATATACAGGGCCCTCGTGCTCAATAGCAGCCTTTGTAGCCGCCATCATCTCATAGTGGTCAGCAGGACAGAGAACTGTCATACCGGGGATGGTGCGCATAAGAGCAACATCCTCTAAGCACTGGTGAGTTGCGCCGTCTTCGCCGGTGGAAATACCTGCGTGACTGCCTGCGATTTTAACATTCAGGTGGGGATAGCCAACGGAGTTGCGAATCTGCTCATAAGCTCTGCCTGTTGCGAACATTGCAAAGGATGCGGCAACGGGAATTTTTCCGCAGGTGGAAAGTCCTGCTGCAATACAAATCATATTGCCCTCTGCAATACCGCAGTCGAAAAATCTTTCGGGATATGATTTCTGGAAAATAGAGGTCTTGGTTGCACCTGCAAGGTCAGCGTCCAATACAACTATCTTTTCGTTCTCTTTGGCAAGCTCGCAAAGAGCCATACCGAAGCTCTCTCTTGTTGCCTTTGTTACTACCTCTGCCACTTTACTCAGCCTCCAATCCGTCAATAACAGCCTGAAGCTCTGCACAGGCCTTCTCGTATTCTTCCTTGTTGGGTCCTTTGCCGTGCCAGTCGACCTGATTTTCCATAAAGGAAACACCCTTGCCTTTAACGGTTTTTGCAAGGATAGCTGTAGGCTGGCCCTTAGCGGCCTTTGCCTTTTCGAAGGCATCTTCGATCTCATCGAAGCAATGGCCGTTAATCTTAATTACATTGAAGCCGAAGCTTTCAAATTTCTTATCAAGAGGCTCAATACCGCAAACCTCAGAAACAGGTCCGTCAATCTGCAGGCCGTTCTGGTCAACGATGATTACAAGGTTGTCAAGCTTGTTGTGAGCTGCAAACATTGCTGCCTCCCAAACCTGACCTTCTTCGCACTCGCCGTCGCCGAGGAGTGCATAAACACGGTAGTCTTTGTTGTCGCACTTGCCTGCAAGGGCCATACCGCACGCGGTAGAAACGCCCTGACCGAGAGAGCCTGTGCTCATATCAATACCGGGAGTACCCTTCATATCGGGATGGCCCTGAAGCATGGCTCCCACATGGCGAAGGGACTCAAGCTCTTTCCACTCGAAGAAGCCCTTGAGTGCCAGCACAGCGTAAAGGCTGGGACAGCAGTGCCCCTTTGAGAGAACGAAGCGGTCTCTGTCCTCCATTTTGGGATTCTTAGGATCAACATTCATCTCCTTAAAGTAGAGATAGGTCATAATATCTGCGGCAGAAAGAGATCCGCCGGGGTGACCCGATTTAGCGTTGAAGGTTCCGATAACAGCACCCATTCGAGCCTTTGCGGCAAGAATCTTTAACTGCTGTTTGTCTTTAGTATTCATTAAAGCTACCCCCTGAAATGTATTTGTGAATATAAAAGAACATAATTCTACAGATTTATATTATCACAAATTTTTTCAGCTATATTTACAATAAGTAAAAATAGCGCAGATTTTTATTTTTGTAAATATTTTCACAAAAACACAACGGCTTTCCGCCTTTCAGTTATAAGCCCTTACATATCATTTTGAGCCGGCGCCGTAAAATCATGCATTTTTCTTGCATTATCCGATTACTCGGGATATAATAAAAGCGTGATTTTCAGCATTATTATGAGGGGACTGAGAAATTATGCTGCTTGTAATTGACATCGGCAATACAAACATAAAGTTCGGAGTTTTTGACGGTGACGAGTTGGTTATGCTGGCAAGAGTTTCAACCGACCGCACCAAGACCTCTGACGAGTTTGCAGGTGAAATCCACAACATCTTCAAAGTTTACGGCTTTTGCGAAAAAGACATTGACGGCTGTATCATAAGCAGCGTTGTGCCTCAGGTGCTTCGCACGGTGAAAGAGGCAATTCATACCGCTATGGGTATCGACTCCTTGGTGGTAGGTCCCGGAATTAAAACAGGTCTTAACATAAAAATTGACAATCCCTCCTCAACAGGCGCCGACCTGGTAACAGGCTGTGTTGCCGCTCTGCACCTTTACGGCGCGCCGTCAGTTGTAATCAGTATGGGCACTGCCACAACTGTGATTGTGATTGATAAAAACGGCGCTATGATAGGCGGAGCAATCTCCCCCGGTGTTGGCATCTCCATGGACGCCCTGGCTTCTCGCTGTGCGCTTTTGCCCTCGGTTGCCTTCTTCGCTCCGAAGAATGTCATCGGCAGAAATACCGACGAGTGTATCCGCTCAGGCTTGGTGCTTGGCAACGCCTGTATGATTGACGGTATGATTGACCGCATCAACAAAGAGGTGGGAGAAGAATGTACCGTAATTGCCACAGGCGGAATTGCAAAGGACATTGTCCCAAGCTGTACTCACAAAATAATTTTGAGAGACGACCTGATGCTTCAGGGACTGAAAATCATTTACGATAAAAACAGATAATACAGGAAACTGAAAATTCCTTTAAGGAGGACTCCTATGTTCAAGGTTGCTGTTGTGACAGGTGCATCCCGCGGTATCGGCGCATCAATCTCCGTAGCAATGGCTAAGAGCGGCTGCAATGTGATTTTGGGATATAAAGAGAACAAAGAGCGTGCCGAGAGCCTTTCAGAGGTATTAATCAGCGGATACGGCGTTTGCGCCGAGGCAGTGAAAGCCGATGTATCCCACGCCGACGAGGCCAAAATGCTCATAGATACTGCGGTGAGAAATTTCGGCAGGATAGATGTGCTTGTCAACAATGCCGGCATTGCTCAGCAAAAGCTTTTTACCGATATAACCGACGAGGATTGGGACACCGTTATCGGCACAAACCTTACCGGCGTTTTCAACACCACAAGACCTGCTGTGAGTCATATGGTAAACGCAAAAAGCGGTTCTATTATTAACATCAGCTCTATGTGGGGACAGGTCGGAGCTTCCTGCGAGGTGCATTACAGCGCCGCCAAAGCAGGAGTTATCGGCCTTACAAAAGCACTTGCTAAGGAGCTTGGTCCCTCGGGTGTGAGAGTCAACTGCATCTGTCCCGGAGTTATCAGCACAGATATGATGAAGGATTTTGACGACGAAACATTAGACGGACTTTGCGGGGAAACTCCGCTTTCCCGTTTAGGCACGCCCAAGGACATTGCCGATGCCGTGGCGTTTCTTGCTTCAGACAGAGCGTCATTTATCACAGGACAGGTTTTGGGAGTAAACGGCGGATTTGTTATATGAAGCCATTAAGATACATAAAGGCGGTAATTTCCCTGCTGACTCTGTTGTCTCTCTTCGGCGCAGGCTTTGCTTCATCAGCAGAGTTACGCTGTTTTTCGCTGACAAGCGCCGAGACTTCCGCAGGGCGACTTTTCGAGACAGTACTGACGGCTGAAAATATAGAGAGCCTTGCTTCCTTTTGTGCAAGGATAAGCTTTGACGACAGCAAGCTTGAGTTTCAAAGTGCAGCCGCGGAGAATAAAGCTTCCGTGCTCAGCACAAACGCAAAGGAAAAGGGCAGGCTTACGGTTGTGTTCCTGAATTCAGAGGGAATAAGCTGTACAAACGCCACCCCTCTTTTAAGGCTGAAATTCAAGGCTTTGTCCACAGGAAGCACAAGAATATATCTTTCTGTAAGCGACGCAATCGGCAACAGTTTCGAGGACATCTCCTATTTTGAGTGCAAGGGCGCAGAGATAAGTATTTCGGCAAAAGCTGTGGCTCAGCAAAACAGCAAAGCTTTCAGTGATGAAACAGTTATTGATGAAGCCTTCGGCGAAACCGCATCCCTTACAGAAGTAAAAGAAAGCAAGGGCTACTTAAGGCTTTCCGGCAGCGGTAACCCTGCGCTCGTTATTTCGGTTTCTCTCACAGTTGCTGCGGTGTTTATCCTGTCAATGTTCGGCGCATACCGTTTGGGAAAAAGCAGGAGTAAAAAGTAACTTTATACTAAAAAGAGGTCAGATTATGAAAAAATCACTTAACGCATTTTGGATAATATCATCTATCTTCCTTGCCGTAGGCGCACTCTGGGGGGTAATTTCGGGACTTGCGAATGTTATGGGACAGTACACCGTCTGCGGTGTTGTCCTTGTAATCTTCGGCGTTATCAGCTTTCTTGCTTTCTTCTCTGCAGGAGTAAAATCCGGCGGAAGCGGTTGGCTTCTCTTTGACGCTGTGACCTCATTCTTTACAGGTCTTGCTTTCATCTTCTCTTATGTGGACTCAGCTCTTTTCACCGTAGATATTATCTTCATACTCGGTCTTTGGCTGGTTTTCCTGGGAATTTCCCAGATTGCAAGAGCTTCCCACTTCGGCAAATCCATAGGCAAAGTTCTGATGACCGGCACAGGCGTCCTTGGAGTTTTGGGCGGACTTTCACTTTATATCCGCCCTATCTCAAACTTCCTGCTTATCTCAGAAGGCTTCAAGCTCTGTGGCTACAACATAACCTTCTTGCTTCTGTTTGCATCGCTGATTGTACTGAGCCGAGTATTTTCTAAAAAATAATCATAAAGATTTGGAAGCGAACCGCACCTTTTGTGTGAACAGCAAAAAAAGGGTACTATCGGTAGAAAACAGGTTTTTAGCAGTATACTGACATCTCTTCTCTGAGGTGTCAGTTTTGCTTTTGCTTGAATTCGATAACCGCTGCAGTAGTTTATGCATTCTCCTATGAGCAGGCTTGCCTGCTGCTGAGACTGAAAAAGCATAATTATTTAGTTCCTAGAAAGCATTAGTATAATTTTCAGCTTATCGGTTGGTGAATTCATCTTTTGTTTCCGATATAATTTACATCCGAGAATAACTGATTTGAGAAAATTTTGAGATGTTTTATCGGTCTTATTTGTATTATTTCTATGGGGGAGGTGAGATGTTGTCTTATCAGATGGATAAAGTTGAGAAAGCTCTGACTAAATATGGCGACAGCCTTATGCGGATAGCTTATTCATATTCACAGAACATGGAAGACGCCCAGGACATAGTGCAGGATGTTTTCCTTAAATACATTACAAAACTACCGCAGTTTGCCTCGGACGAACACGAAAAGGCCTGGCTCATCAGAGTTGCAATAAATATCTGTAAGAATCATCTTGCTTCTGCGTACCGAAAAAAGCGAGCAGAGCTCAGCGAAGATATAAGCGTTGCAGACACATACAGCTCAGGACTTATGGACGCCGTGAACTCCCTGCCTCCTAAATACAGAATTGTAATTCATCTTTACTACTACGAAGGATACAGTCAGAAGGAAATTGCAAAGATAATCAATCTCACCGAGTCAGCGGTGGCAACCCGACTTCAGCGAGGCCGGAACTTACTGAAGACAAAGATAGGAGATGATTTTTTTGAATGATAAGAAGTTTCGTGAAAAATATAAACAATCCGTAGATAGCATAAAGCTTCCTTATGATTACAGGGATACTGTCCTCCTAAGTCTCAGAACGAAGGAAACATCCGACTTGGTGTTCTCAGATATCAATAAAAGAAAATCCAAGGATAGATTAAGGCTTGCATTTTCTTTGGCTGCGGCGGCACTTGTGCTCGCTGTTGGATTATCAGCAGTTTTTTCTTTGAGGCTTAACACCGCCGAAACAAGAGAAGTTAGGCTTTGTGTTGCTTCTGCCACAAGCCTTAGAAACATATCCGGTGCGAAGATTGTTTTCAAGAATACCGCAGGCGAATTTCTAACGAACGAAAAAGGAGAAACGCTAACAGCCGTCACAGATGAGAACGGTATAGCAACAGCGACAGTCCCTGCCGCCGAGGAAGTCAGTGCATATATTACTATGAACGGATACATTCCTATTGAGAGAAAGGCCGAAAGCGGTAACTATTATATCAGTCCGGTAATGAATGAAAACACCTACCGTGCAGTTTTAACTTGGAGTAAAGAGTGCGACCTTGACGCTCATCTGAGTGTCACCTCAAAAGACAAAACAGAAAAACTCAATTATTTTAACAGCGATATTGAGGACGAGAGCGGTACCGTTATAGCTGCATTGGATGTAGATAACGAAAAAGGCGACGGACCAGAAACAATTACATTTAATGTGTACGATGATATGATGTTTCGCTTTTCGGTGGCTTCTTACACTGCACTTAAGGACAGCAACAAGATAAAGCTATCAAACACCGGCGCACAGGTTACCTTGTACAGAGGAGATGTTTGCATCGGCACATATACTGTTGATACAAATTCGGATGGTAACACTTGGTGTGTATTTGAAATCGAAAAATCAAATCTCAGAGTTTGTGATTATTCATATTCGGTTAATGCTATAACCGAAATTGAATGAGGAATGCGGGAGACTATTATGAAAAAATGTATTCTGATTATTGTTTCAATAACACTTGTTGCAACCGGTATCTTCACTACTGTGTTTTGGGTAAATGCAGAAACTCACAATCGTGAATTGTACTTAAGCGACGACTATGTTTATGAGATACTTCCTGATAACACAATAACTATTCATTACTACATCGGCAGTGCATCACAAGTTACAGTACCGTCTTATATTGACAATGTGCCTGTTGAGTCTATAGAAGCATTTGCTTTTTACGATACTACTGTTAAAGATGTGAACATTTCGGAAGGAATAACCACCTTAAAAAACGAAGCTTTTTTCTACTGTAAAATGCTTGAATCTGTCACTCTTCCTTCAACTCTTGAAAAAGTCGGTTACGGTGTGTTCAGAGACTGTGTGCAGCTCAAGACGGTAACTTTTTCAAAAGGCACATCTTCGCTTGGAAATTATATGTTCTACGGATGCACCGGGCTTGAGGAGGTTAACCTTCCTGATTCTATAACTGATATTCCTGCGGGTATGTTCAGTTACTGTCAGAATCTAAGGCAAATTGATTTGCCTGAATGTATAAACACAATTTATGACTATGCATTCTATGGCTGCGGACTTGAGTATATCGAACTCCCGGCGGAAATTACTGTTATACAGCAAAAAGCCTTTGCCAACAACAGAAGCCTTGCTACTATATTTTGTGATGATGCAAGTTCTGTATATGTGTCTGAAGACGCCTTTGAAAACTGTATTGCTGTTTTTCCTGACCATGGGGCTCCCGGTGGGCCTACGGAGCCACAAGATCCGCCTACCGCTGCAACCGAGCCTGCTGCACCGTCCGAAACCGAAACTCCGTGTAATCCGGATGCAAGCGACACAGAAGTAACCGAAGTTAGTCTGCCGACAGAATCATATGAATCGAAAGATTTTATAACTGACGAAGGCTTTTATATAGGTGAAGCTGACGGTTTTCTGCTTTATGAAAGTTCAAAGATTTCCTCGGCAAAGGATACAGTAAAGAGTAACAGAGACGAGCTCCTTTCCCTCGCCTGGAATGTGCGGACATTGGGAGATGTTAATAACGATAACAAGGTTAACATAAAAGATGCAACACAGGTTCAGCGTTTCGTTGCAAGTATCATAGACGAAAACTCTCCCGGCTTTAATTACAAAAATGCCGATGTAGATACCGACGGAAAAATAACTGTAAGAGATGCAACTGCCATACAGAAATTCGTGGCAAAAGTGATTGTTTCTTTTACCTGAAATAAATTCAGTAAATCCCTCGGTGCAATTACACAGGAAAAATCCCCAAACAGACACCGCGCCTCTAAAACTTAAGAGGCGCGGCGTCTGTTTTTCTGAGCTTATAAAAAGTTTGAGATTTTTTGCTTCTCTGATTTGTATTATATGCAGAAGAGATAATTCTGTCTTACTATTCTATTAACTTACAAAGGAGTGTTACTATGCGTATCCGAAAAAATATTTCCATTACATTAACCGTATTACTGGCACTTATTATGTTAGTGCCAAGCGTTACTGCCGCAAAAACAGATAATAACCTTGATATTGTATCTACAAATCTGCCAACCTATGCTGAAACAAATGATATTGATACAAATGACTTGTGCTCTGTTTATCTGTTAGGAGATGCAAACGGCGATTCAAAAGTTGACATCAAGGATGCAACTGCAGTTCAGAAACATATTGCAAATATTATTACATTAACTGCTGTAGGTATATCTGCAGCAGATACAAACGGAGACGGAATTGTCAACATAAAGGATTCAACTGATGTGCAGAAGCACCTCGCAGGAGTTTCAATTAATAGCAGTATAGGACAGGAAAACGAATATTCGTCAACTCCTGCCGAAACTGTAAATCCTCCGGAACCAACGACTTCTGCCGGGGAAGAAAGCACAACCGACGCTGAGGAGAACGCTACCGAACCTGACGATTATTATGATAGTATTAACTATTTGCAGGCTTTGATAAAAACTGCGGAGGATTATTTAGCACCGGGTAATTATTATGTTTTTGAGACCGGTTTAAGGCTGCAAAACGAGATAGATAATGCAAAGGCGCTTTGCGACAGCGACACCGCAGCCTACAGAGAAATTACGGCACAGATTGCAGCTCTTCAGGAGGCCATAGACGGACTTATTCCTATCAAGGAAGACGACATATATAAAGAAATAAACTTCAATGTTTCGGAGGAGTTTCGAATTAACGGCTACGGCTCTGACGAAACAGAACTCTATCTTATTACCTCCGTATCTGAGATGGAAGCGGTAATCTCAAAGGTTGAGGGCAGTGAATACGGAAGTATTTACACAACTCCCACAATAAGCGAAAAGTACAACGACGCCTATTTTGAGAACAACTCGCTTATTATTTCTCTGAATTTGGTAGGCGGCAGTAACTGCACACAGACTATCGACAGGATTTCCGTAGAGGGTAACACACTCACGGTTCACAGAAGCCTGTATAAACCGCAAATTGTACTCTGCGATATGAACTATCAGTATGTTCTTATTGAGGTAAGCAACGCCGATATCAGCGGTGTGACAAACACTATAAACCATAATACATTTATCACGGTCGAAAATTAATAGGTATAAGTTTATATACAGGCGGTCAGCAAGAACAATCTCTCTTTTGTGAGAACAATACAAGCAAAAATATCAGAACACACAAAAAGTGCTGTGACATAATCACAGCACTTTTTCATTTCCGATATAGGCTTAAATTATTCCTTTACAAGAACCTTTACAATCTCGCAGACATACATTGTGTGGTATTTTTCGCCCTCGGCATAGTTTGACTTAACCGAGCTTTCACACACAAACTCCTCACCCATAGGCTGGGAGTAAAGCTTACGGCACAAAAGAACCGTCTCAGCCTCTTCAAAGCAGGGTACTCCGTCAACAAACATCGGTGTAAGTCCTGTCTGCTTTACCTTGTCGCAATCTCTGCCGGAGTTTCTTCCGCAAAAAGTCAGCGCCTGCCGATACTCCTCAGGAAAGAAACACAGCGAGCACATCCCCTCTGCTTCGGTAAACTCGAAGGTGTAGCGTGAAGGTCTGATAAAGGTAAATGCCGCATCCTTGTTCCAGAGCACTCCCATACCGCCCCAGGAAGCGGTCATTGTGTTAAACTTCTCCTCGGTACCGGCGGTAATAAGCATCCATTCCTTGCCGATTTTTGTAAAAGGATTTACATCCAATTCCTTTGGTGATATCTCCTTAAAATCCTTCATAGATGTACCTCCGTGTCAATTATTATAATGATTATATGCTTGAGCTTATCAGTAAATTCCGCTGACAACAACCTCGCCTGAGGTTATTTCCTCTGTGCCCCTTTCTGTCTGCACCAAGAGGTTTCCGCTGTTTGAGAGCCCTAAAACATAGCCCTGCCGCTGAGGGCTGTCAAAATACACATACCTGCCCTTATTTATGCACAGGTCGGTGTAAGCTTTCTTTGCCTCTTCGGTAAAAGTCGAGCCATAGAAGCTTACTGTGTCATAGACGCTGTCAGCAACAAGCCCTGAAGCTCTGCTAAGGTCAAAATCCTCACCGCAAACCGCCTTGAGCGAGGTAGCCTTGTGAGCAATTTCGTCGGGAAAGGCTGTGAGATTCAGGTTGATTCCGATACCCACAACCGTACCTCTGTCAGTACCCTCGGTAAGAATACCGCAGAGCTTCTTGCCCTCAAGCACCACATCGTTAGGCCACTTGATACGCAGGCTGTCTGCTTTGTCACAGGGAAGCAGTGTCTTTAGTGCAGAGTGTACGCCAAGGGCTGCAAGCAATGTGACGCAGGGGTTGTTCACGCAGGGCAAAATCAGGCTCATAGTAAGGCTGTCGCCTTTTTTGCTGAGCCACTCCCGTCCCATACGGCCTCTGCCCGCGGTTTGCTCCAGGGACAGCACCGCTGTGGGAACGGACGGAGAAAAGCCCTTCTGCTTCAAAAGTTCTTTTGCATATGAATTTGTCGAGTCCACAGACTCTAAAATTATAAAATTTACTTTTTTGTTCATCTTAGCTGATACGCTTACTAAGCGTTTGAAGCACCTTTACAATTGCAGTGCCTGCCACCAGACAAACCCCTGCTTCAAGAATCGCATTCACACCTGCAAAGAGAACGAACAGGGCAAAGAGGCTGTCAATAACACCTACCATTTCGGTGATTGTGGGATTGGTCATAAATTCATTTGAGAAGAACATCCACAGCATTGAAAGGAATAACACGGTGTTGATAATCGCAGTGGATGTGCAGGCAACGGGTATAGCCACAAAGCCCTTTTTATCCTTGATGCTGATTGCCTTAAAAATGAGCGCAGGCAAAACACCGCAGAGGAGCCTGGGTACTACGCAGAAAAGGAAGGTGAACACAGGGTTAATTCCCAGAAGCACCGAGCCTAACGCATCCATACCGAAGCAGGTGATAAAGCTTGAAAGTCCGAAAACTCCGCCTAAGATGAGTCCTGCTTTCCAGCCCAGCAGCACCGAGCCTACGGCAACAGGCAATGTGTGAAGAGTGAGCTTCAGCACCGGATTAAGCGGAATGTAGCCGATTCCGCAGAAAGTCATAAGCAGAATCAGCGCCGCGAGTATGGCCGTAAGTACCATCTCTTGGGTTTTGGGGTTTACAGTCGTTCTTTTTTTTGTCATAAAAATACCTCCAGCTGTCTCCCTGTGCAAGGCACATCGGTGAGACGCAATATTTATAATTACAGCTTACATTGAAGCTGATAATTATTGGCTTTATCGGCAAAACAGAATTTTTGATCTGATAATTATTCGGTTTGTCAGATATTCAGTTAATAAAAAGCAAGCGTTTGCATCAGACGGTATCCTATATCACTTACCGGTTTCTGTTATTCTGTTATGCCTTACTTTTTGGGGATTATTGCAGAAAGCGAGCAATAATCATTTCTTTTTGAAGCCGTCCTTAAGAGATACGGCACGGTTGAAGATAAGGTTGTTCTCGGTACTGTCCTTGTCAGCGCAAAAATATCCCAGGCGCATAAACTGAAATCTGTCCTGTGCCTGTGCCTTTTCCAGAGAACGCTCAACCTTACAGCCTTTCAGCACCTTGAGTGAATCGGGATTGATAAAATCAAGGAAGTTTCTGTCGCCTGCATCGGGGTCGGGCACGGTAAAGAGATTGTCATAAAGCCTTACCTCTGCATCGGCGCAGTTATTTGTGTCAACCCAATGGATAGTGCCTCTGACCTTTCTTCCGTCGGGAGTGTTTCCGCCCCTTGTCTCAGGGTCATAGACAGCGTACACCTCAACAACATTGCCCTCTTCGTCCTTCTTACAGCCTGTGCACTTAACAACATAGGCAGACTTAAGTCTGACCTCGTTGCCGGGATAAAGTCGCTGATAACCCTTAACAGGCTCTTCCAAAAAGTCCTCTGCTTCAATATAGCAGGTCTTTGAGAAGGTTATTGTTCTCTTGCCGTCCGCTTCACAGTTGGGATTATTCTCAACCTCAAACTCCTCAACTAAACCGTCGGGGTAGTTCTCGATAACAAGCTTAACGGGATTGATAACAGCCATTACACGCTGAGCGTGCTGATTGAGATCCTCTCTGAGACAATGCTCCAAAAAGCTGTATTCAACAACAGAGTTTACCTTGGAAACGCCGTTTCTCTCGGTAAAGTTTCTGATAGACTCAGGTGTGTAGCCTCTTCTGCGAAGCCCGCAGAGAGTGGGCATTCTGGGATCGTCCCAACCGCTTACATAGCCCTCGTCAACCAGAGCTCTGAGCTTTCTCTTCGACATAACGGTGTTGTTGATGCCAAGCCTTGCAAACTCAATCTGCCGGGGCTTTGAAGGTACTGAAACATTGTTGATTACCCAATCGTAGAGAGGTCTGTGGTCCTCAAACTCAAGAGAGCAGAGACTGTGGGTTATACCCTCCATAGCGTCCTCAATGGGATGAGCAAAATCATACATAGGATAGATAACCCATTTATCCCCTGTGCGGTGATGGCGAAGCTTGTTGATACGGTAGAGAACCGGGTCACGCATATTGAAATTACCGCTTGCAAGGTCAATCTTTGCGCGAAGCGTCATAGTGCCTTCTTCAAATTCGCCGTTTTTCATTTGCTCGAAAAGGTCAAGGCTCTCCTCTATCGGTCTGTCTCTGAAAGGACTCTTGGCAGGAGTGGAAAGGTCACCTCTGTATTCGCGCATCTGCTCGGCGTTAAGCTCGCAAACATAGGCAAGCCCCTTTTTGATAAGCTCTACTGCAAAGCGGTACATATCGTCAAAATAGTCAGAAGCGTAGTAGAAACGGTCCTCCCAGTCAAAGCCAAGCCATTTTATATCCTCTTTGATGGCGTCAACATACTCTACATCCTCTTTGGTGGGATTTGTGTCGTCCATACGGAGGTTACACATACCGCCGTATTTCTGCGCTGTGCCGAAGTCGATACAAATTGCCTTGGCGTGGCCTATGTGAAGATAACCGTTAGGCTCGGGAGGAAAACGGGTATGGACTGTTTTTCCCTCAAACTGACCGCCCTTGGCAATATCCTCGTCAATAAAGTCGTGAATAAAGTTAGAGGGCGCTGTATTCTCTTCATTTAATTCTTTGATTATTTCCGACATATATTAAACCTTCCTTAGTTAAGTTTGTTAAGTCCTGCTTCAATTCTCTTAAGGGCTTCTTCTCTGCCGAGAATGTCGAGGATTTCAACTGCACCTCCGGGAGTTACGGTCTTGCCTGCGGCGGCAATTCTTGCAGGCCACATCACGGTACCGTTTTTAAGCTCCAGCCTGAGAGCCAGATTCATAAGGCACTCCTTGATGCTCTCTGCATTCCAGGTACCGAGTGCGCTGAGTTCATCGTAAACTGCCTTAAGAATATCGGGAACATTCTCAAGTGTGGTCTTGCTCTTTTTATTTACAAAAAGCTCCTTGTCATACTCAGGAAGCTCCTTAAAAAATGCAATCATCTCAGGCACATCGGTAAGCTTTACCGTACGCTCGTGAAGAATACCGAAGAGCTTTTCTGCGTCATAGGGAGTATCGCCGAAAACCTCATCGTAATATGGCTTCAGGACAGCGGTAAACTCCTCCTCGCTCATTGCTCTCAGGTACTCGCCGTTGAGCCAGGTGAGCTTGTCATAGTCAAATACCGAGGGAGACTTTGAAATCTCGTCAACATGGAAATTCTCGCAAAGCTCCTCAAGGGTGAAAATCTCCTGATTTGACTTGGGACACCAGCCCAAGAGAGCGATATAGTTGATAATCGCCTGTGGGAGGTAACCCTCCCTTACCAGGTCCTCAAAGCCTGTTGCGCCGTGGCGCTTGGAAAGCTTTGAAACAGAGCCGTCCTCATTCTTACCCATAATAAGGGGAAGGTGCACATAGGTTGGAATCTCCCAGCCGAAGGCTTCGTAAAGAAGGTTGTACTTAGGCGTCGAGCTGAGATACTCACATCCTCTGACGACATGGGTAATACCCATTGTGTGGTCATCGATAACATTTGCAAAGTTGTAGGTAGGATAGCCGTCGGACTTAATTAAAATCTGGTCGGTAAGCTCGGAGTTCTCGACGGTGATATCTCCGAAAACTGCGTCTGAGAAGGTTGTTGAGCCCTCAGAAGGCATCTTCTGACGGATAACATAGGGCACGCCCTCTGAGAGGAGTCTGTCGATTTCCTCCTGCGGTAAATCTCTGCAATGACCGTCGTATCCGCCGCCTGCACTTTCTGAGGAAAGCTTTTCAAGCCTCTCCTTGGTGCAGAAGCAACGGTATGCCTTTCCTTCTTTGATAAGCTGTTCGGCATAGGGCAAATACATATCCTTGCGCTCAGACTGAACATAAGGTCCGTACTCTCCGCCCACATCGGGTCCCTCGTCGTGATTAAGTCCGGCAACCATCAGGGTGTTGTAGATAACATCTACAGCTCCCTCAACAAGTCTTTCGCGGTCGGTGTCCTCAATTCTGAGAACAAACTTACCTCCCTGACTCTTTGCAATCAAATATTCATAAAGAGCAGTCCTCAGATTTCCCACATGCATAAAGCCCGTGGGACTGGGTGCATATCTTGTGCGTACTGTCATTTTCCTATCTCCTCACTCTTGTATAAGGTTAAGCGTCCCGTCCGCAGCATTTCTTATATTTTTTACCGCTTCCGCAGGGACAGGGGTCGTTTCTGCCCACTTTTTTACCCTTTTTCACGGTTCTGTTGGTTGAGCTTGTTCCGTCGCCCGACCACTCAATTGGCTTTGCAACCTGCTCACGCTTAACAGCAAAGGTAACTGGATTGATTTTTTGCTCTTCGCCCTTGCCCAGAATAACCTGATGAGCAGCAGCCGCTGCCTTTTCAGCCTCACGGCGAAGTCTCTCTTTCTCTGCCTCTCTCTGCTGAATCTCATAAACCTTTTTAGGCACTGTGAGCACAAGTCGAACCGTCTCTTGACGAATGGTCTCAATCATCTCGTCAAACATCTCAAAGCCCTCGTGAGTAAACTCAACTACAGGGTCGCGCTTAGCATAGGCGCGCATACGGATACCCTGCTTTAATTCCTCCATAGCGTCGATATGCTCCATCCAATAGGTATCAACGGAGCGTAAGAGATAAACTCTCTCAATCTCACGCATTGTATCCTCAGACACAAGCTCCTCATATTCCTTGTAAAGCTCCTTTGCGCGGTTAAGGAGAAGCTCCTCAACGGCAGAAGCGCTTAAGCTCTTAAGCTCCTCCTCGCTGAAGGTGAGAGGGCATTTTTCGTCTGCAAGCCAACCCTTGTAGAACTCTCTGAGGCTGGTTAAGTTCCATGTCTCCTGAGTGCCTGACATATAGGCTGCCACATTTGTTTCCACGGTCTTCTCAATCATATTCATAACCGTTGCGTGGATATCCTCGCCGTCAAGCACCTGATTGCGCTGGCCGTAAATAATCTCTCTCTGGCGGTTCATAACATCGTCATACTGAAGAACGCTCTTTCTTATACCGAAGTTACGCTGCTCAACCTTCTCCTGAGAGCTTTCGATAATGCTGGAGAGCATCTTGTTTTCAAGAGGAGCGCTTTCGTCACCGCTTAATCTCTCCATTATCATCTTCATTTTATCGCCGCCGAAAATACGCATCAAATCGTCTTCGGCAGAGAGGAAGAAGCGGCTGACGCCGGGGTCGCCCTGTCGGCCCGATCGTCCGCGGAGCTGATTGTCTATTCGGCGTGATTCGTGACGCTCTGTGCCGATGATGAAAAGTCCGCCGGCATTTCTGACAGCCTCTGCCTCATCTTTGATTTCTTCCTTAAACTGTGAGTGAAGCTCGGTGAATACCTTTCTTGCCTCAACAATTTCGCTGTCATCGGTATCGGCAAAGCCTGTTGCCTCGGCAATCAGCTCATCGCTGAATCCCTGCTTACGCATCTTGGTCTTTGCCATAAACTCGGCATTACCGCCCAGGACAATATCGGTACCGCGGCCTGCCATATTGGTTGCAATTGTAACCGCACCCAGCTTACCTGCCTGAGCAACTATCTCGGCTTCCTTGTCGTGCTGCTTTGCGTTGAGCACATTGTGAGGCACTCCGCGCTTTTTGAGCATTTTTGAAAGAAGCTCTGATTTTTCGATTGAAATTGTACCCACAAGCACAGGCTGACCTTTCTCGTGGCACTCAACTATATTGTCGATAACTGCATTGAACTTAGCCTGTTCCGTTGCAAAAATAAGGTCGTTCAAATCCTGTCTTGCAAGGGGACGGTTTGTGGGAATCTCCACAACATCAAGCTTGTAAATCTCTTGGAACTCCTGCTCCTCGGTAACAGCGGTACCTGTCATACCGGATAGCTTCTTGTAAAGACGGAAGTAATTCTGGAAGGTAATGGTAGCAAGGGTTTTGCTCTCGTTTTGAATTTTGACTCCCTCTTTTGCTTCAATTGCCTGGTGAAGTCCCTCGTTGAAGCGTCTGCCGTACATCAGACGGCCTGTAAACTCGTCAACAATAACGATTTCGCCGTCCTTCTCAACATAGTCAATATCAAGGTGCATAATACCGTGAGCTTTGATAGCCTGATTAATATGATGCTGAATTGTAAGGTTCTCCGGGTCCGTGAGGTTATCCACAGAGAAGAACTCCTCGGCCTTTTTAACGCCTATCTGTGTTAAGGTCGCAGTCTTTGCCTTTTCGTCTACGATATAGTCGATACCGTTTTCCTCAAAGAAGTCCTCCATATTTTCCTTTGCGTTAACCTCGGTGAAAACATGCTTTTTGAGTCTTCTTGCAAAGGAGTCTGCCTTTTGGTACATATCGGTGGATTTGTCACCCTTGCCGGAAATAATAAGAGGAGTTCTTGCCTCATCAATTAAGATAGAGTCAACCTCGTCCACAACCGCAAAAGCATGACCGCGCTGAACGCGTTGCTCCTTATATACCACCATATTGTCACGGAGATAGTCAAAGCCCAGCTCGTTGTTTGTTCCGTAGGTGATATCCGCAGCATAAGCCTCTCGTCTTTGCTCGTTGTCAAGGTCGTGAACAATCAAGCCCACAGAAAGACCTAAGAAGCGGTAAAGTTTACCCATCCACTCGGAGTCGCGGCGGGCAAGGTAATCGTTGACTGTAACAATGTGAACGCCCTCTCCTGTAAGACCGTTAAGGTAAGCCGGAAGAGTAGCAACTAAAGTTTTGCCTTCACCTGTCTTCATTTCGGCAATTCTGCCCTGATGCAGAATGATACCTCCCTGAATCTGCACAGGGAAGTGCTTCATTCCAAGCACACGCCGGGACGCCTCACGGCAAACCGCAAAAGCGTCGGGAAGAATATCGTCGGTGGTCTCGCCGTTTTTGAGTCTGCCCTTTAAGATATCGGTCTGAGCTTTAAGCTCAGCGTCGGTCATTGCGCTGTACTTTTCTTCAAGACTGAGCGTCTTGTCGCAGAGAGGTTTAATCCTCTTGATTTCTTTTTTACTGTAGCTTCCGAATAAAGCTTTTAGCAAATTAGCCATAGTTTTCATCCCTTCGGTATTGTAAACTGAAATTATCAATAGTTATCCATTATAATTAAGATATATAATAACATATTATAATCCAAAAATAAAGCATATTTTGAAATTCGTTTTCTCCCCTGTGAAAAATTAACATTTCGGGCGCAAAAAAACTCCTCCGCCGAGCAGATTCCCCAAAATGCAAACTGTCAGAGCTTGCTGACAAAAGGGGATTTTGCTCCTGCGGAGGGGCTGAATTGCTGTTTTGATCTGAATCTGTTTTTCTGAGATTAACCGACAGGATAAAAGCCGTAATCAGAACGCTTTGCATTAATTTCGGATACCGTCTTTATTCGCCGGTATATCCCAAGGCTTTGGCGCTCATTATCATTGCCGTGCGGGCGATAGGTCCTGCGGTGTAAAAGCCGTAACCTCCTTCTTCTACCACAACGGCAAAAGCAAGGGGATAATCCTCATCGGTGCTGTAACCCACCATCCATGCGTTTGGCTCTTTTCCCTCTCCTACCTCGGCGGTACCGGTCTTGGCGCCTACCGTAAGTCCGCCGAACATAGTGTCGCCGTAATAATCGCTTATGGTGTAGCGCATAATTCCAGCAATTTTTGAGGCGGTTTCACTGCTCATCAGTCTGCCTGAATTGCCTGACGCCACACCCTCTACATAGGTAGGGAGCTTTGCGCTTCCGCCGTTTGCGATTGATGCACAGAGAATAGCCATCTGAGCCGGATTTACCATATTGGTATACTGTCCCACACCCGACCAGGCAAGGTCGTTTTCGTTTGCCTTTGAAAGGTCAAAATGACCTTTTGCGGTTTTAACCCCGCTTATATTAAAGCTCTTGTCTATGCCTAAACTCTCGGCGGTTTTTTGCATCTCTTTATCGCCTACCTCGGTAGCCATTTCGGCAAAGGCAATGTTGCAGGATACCGCAAAAGCCTGTGTAAGGCTCAGCTCTCCGTGATGCTCAAGACAGGTCACCTCTTCTGAGCCATAGACCTTTGAACCCTCACAGGTGAAGGTACGGGTTTCAATATCGGAAATATTCTCAATCGCCGCAACAGCGGTGACTATCTTAAAAATCGAACCCGGTGTGTAGGTAGAAGAAACAGCGTTGTTGAGATACGCGCCGTCTGGAAGCTCATCGGGAATATTATACGGGTCGTAGGAAGGAGTGCTGACCATACATAGCACCTCGCCGGTCCTGTAATTATAAACAAAGCAAGCGCCCTCCCGGCCGCCGAAGGCGTCGTAAACAGCACCGCAGGTCTCGGCGTCCAGGGTAAGCTTTACATTGCCCGAAGAATTCAGCGCATCAGGCAAACCGTAGCCGAAAACAGCGTTGTGTCCTACAAGATGAGCACGGTATCGGGTTTCAGCGGCAGTTGCAATATTGTACGAGCCGTCGCCTACGCTGTGAAGCGTGCCCAGGCGAATACTGTAATCTTCACTGTAATACCTTGTTCCGTTCTCAGAGTAAGCAAGGGCAACAGAGTTTCTGTCATAAACCGTTCCTGCGTGAGAAAGTCCCTTACTGCTTGACAGGTACTGATTGTAGGTCTGACTTGCCCATATATCGTTTTCGGTAAAGTACTGAAAGCACAAAAATCCAAGCCCCAGCAAAAATGCCGCAGCAAGGATTAGTGCTATTATACTTCTTGACATTGTTCTTTTCATAGTAAACCGCCTGTGGACTTTTGTTAGTTTGATTATAATTCTCGCCGCAGAAAAAGTCAATTACAAGAGTGTTACTATGTTTTGAAAACTCCGTAAGCCACGCCTTTTGAAACCGGTGTCTGTTCCCTGCTCAGCCTTTAACCGCTCCTGCCACCACGCCCTTGACGATATACTTCTGACAAGAGAAATAGAACACCAGCACAGGGATTATGGCAAGCACAAGCACCGCCATCATTGCGCCCATATCCACAGCTCCGTAACCGCCCTTTAGGTACTGTACGGCAATGGGAATTGTTGTGTACTTTTTTCTGTCGAGAATAAGATAAGGCAAAAGGTAATCGTTCCAAATCCACATAGTCTGAAGTATTGTCACAGAGATAAGCGTCGGCTTTAATATGGGCATTACCACAGAGAAAAATGTCCTTATGGGGCTGCAGCCGTCAATAGCCGCCGCTTCCTCAATCTCAAGGGGTATCGACTTGATAAATCCGCAGAACATAAATACCGAAAGCCCTGCGCCGAATCCAAGATACACAACGGATATTCCTACGGGATTGGTAAGTCCCAATATATCTGCCGTTTTTGAGAGGGTAAACATCACCATCTGAAAGGGCACTACCATAGAAAATACAAAGAGAAAATACATCAGCCTTGTAAATTTTGTCCGCACTCTGGAGATATACCAAGCGCACATTGATGTGCAGATAATAATCAGAAGTACAGACAGCACCGTTATTACAAGGGAACACAGAAAGGCACCCCAAAAATCCGTCTTTTCAACTCCGCCCGTGTAATTGTCAAATCCTGCAAACGACGCTTTATCGGGAAGCGCAAAGGGATAACGGGAAATATACGCCTTCTTCTTGAGAGAGTTCATCAGCACAATGATAAGAGGAGCAACATAAATCACAGAGAGAAGCGTAAACACTGCCGTCCACACCGCGCCTTGAATTTTGCTTTTTTTCTTGCTGTTCAATGCTGTACCTCCTTTGACCTTGTAAGCCTTAGCTGGATAAACACAATTACGGCAACTATAAGGAAGAACACTACCGCCTTTGCCTGGCCAACTCCCTCGTACCCTGCACGGCCGTAGAAAGTGTTGAAAATATTCAGTGCGAGCATCTCGGATTTTTGCGAGGGCATACCGTTTGTAAGGGCAAGGTTCTGGTCAAAGAGCTTAAAGGAGTTTGTAAGGGTGAGAAAGGTGCAGATTGTAATAGAAGGCATAAGCATCGGAAGCTTCACCTTAAAAAGCGTCTGCGCGGGGGTGGCGCCGTCAATTTTCGCCGCCTCCAAAACATCCTCGGGAATATTCTGAAGACCGGCAATGTAAATTATCATCATATAGCCTATCTGCTGCCAATTCATCAGCACCAAAAGTCCGAAGAAACCGTAGGTTGCGCTGAAGGTCAGCGTCACCCCGAAGTAAGCAAGAATTCCGTTTAATATAAGCTGCCATATCCAGCCCAGAACAATTCCGCCGATAAGGTTCGGCATAAAGAAAACCGTTCTGAAAATATTGGTACCCTTAATGCCCTTGGTAAGCACCGTTGCAACCATAAAAGCAAAAATGTTGATTGTCGCAACAGCAAAAACGGTAAACAGCGCCGTGTACCACAGAGAATGCAGAAAGCTTGTATCCTCAAAGGCGAGAATGTAGTTGTCAAAGCCCACAAAGCTTGCGTCGGTAACCGTGGTGAATTTGCAAAATGAAAGATAAATGCCCATTAAGAAGGGTACAAAGAAGCCTATCATAAAAGCAATAAGCGTTGGCAGAAGAAACAAAGGAAAATATCTCTTCAAAGATTTTGTCATATAAATCATCCTCATAAAAAGAGTGAACACCAACTTGTGTTCACTCTTTTCAAGTTTACATTTAGTATATACAGTTTTCTTCTGTTATAAACAAATTCCTACCGACTGTTTGCGGCTTCGTATTCCTTTGCCCAGCCGTCTACGAAAGCTTTTTCTACCGCAGACCACTCGCCTGTACCCTGAGCATATTCAAGAAGTCCTGCGCCGACGCCGTTCTTCCATTTTATGCTCGGAGCCGCCAAAAAGCTCCAGGATACCGGTGTTTTTCCCTCTTCGAGATATTCGTCTGCAATGTCCACAAGGCGGTTGTCCGCCTTATATTCATCGGTAAAGGTCTTAAAGGGCGTGACAAAGTTCATCTCACGGGAAAGAGCCTCTCTGCCTCTGTCGCTTGTAATGACCCATTCAAGGAAGGCTTTTGTTGCGTCTATATCCTCCTGAGAGGCTTTGCTGTTTATGCACCAGTAATTCTCCGAGCCTGTGCAGAGTCCTTGATTTTCTTCACCCTCGACACCCACATAGATAGGCAGCATCCCCAGGTCATCATCGCTCAAGACGCCTGTGCCTACAATATCGCCGTAAGCCCATGTTCCGTTTTGGTAAAATACCGCCTCACCCAAAGCAAATTCGCTTGTGGCGTCCTCTCCGGTCTTTGAAGAGAGCATAGTCGGCTCACAGGTTGCGTTGTTGATATACAAATCCCAGATAGCCTTGTAGTTATCAAGATAATCGCCCTTTATTGCCTCGGTTTCGGTTATGCCCCGACTCTTGAACTCATAGTAAATCGGCAGGTTGGCAAGATGAGTTTTGAACCTCCAATCGGAGCTTGAATCCATACCGGCTGAGGTAAATGCACCTGATATGCCAAGCTCGTCGCGCTTTGCCTGAATATCTTCGGCAACCTCCTTCAGAGTTTCAAAGCTCTCAATTTCATCTGCGGATTTTATCTTTGCGCCCTCGGTTGAACAGTACTGCTCCAAAAGTGTTTTATTGTAAATAATACCGTAGGTCTCAATAACATAGGCAACTGCCAAAGCCCTGTCCTTTTCATCCTTCAGGGCGAATTCTTCGCTTTTTAGGTTTTTATACACTGCGGTATCACGCAAATCGCAGCAGTAATCCTTCCAGGTTTTCAGTCCCACAGGTCCGTTTACCTGAAAAAGCGTAGGCGGCTCGCTCTTTGCAATCTCGGACTTAAGTGTGGTTTCGTATTCGTCCGAAGCGGCAGTCACAACCGTGACCTCCACTCCGCTCTCTTTGGAATAATCCTTTGCAAGAGCTTCCCACTCGTCTGCCTGTTCCGGCTTGAAGTTAAGGTAATACACCTTTCCCTTTGCACCTGTGCCGTTACTGTTTCCTTGATTTCCTGCGCCGGCGTCGCTTTTACAGCCTGCAAAAACCGTAAGTGCCATAATCAGCACAAGCACAAGAGAAATGGCTTTTCTTTTGATTTTCATTGTATATCTCCTTAATTTGTTTTTCCTTTTTGGGGATATTTTTATTTTGCGGCATTGAGGAGATAATATTAGAATTTTTGAGAAAAAATTAAAAAAGGAGCTGTAAAAAAACAAAAGTTTTTTTACAGCCCCTTCGCTGCTTTACTGAACGCTGGTTATTTCTTTATCCGCTGCAAGAAGCTTGACATTCTCGCAGAGGTCTTCAACATAATCCTTGTATACATAGCCTCTTATCGAGCCGTTTACCTCGGGGAGAACCTTCTGTGTACCTGTTGAACAGAAGACAACGGTATCGTCAGCCTTGCCGTTCTTGTAGCTGTAGGTTACGGTGAGCATATCACCCTTTTTGCCGTTTCCCTGGTCCTCGCCTGCGTAGGTGAGCATTGAAAGGTCCTCAAAGAAGATATAGAACTGACTTTCATCAAGCTTTTTGTTTCCCAGAGTAACGGTTACAACCTGACTTGTGGTTGAGTTTCCGTCGTCGTCTGTTGTGGTCTTCTCCTCGGTACCCAGCACGAATTTGTAGGTACTGCCCGAAGCCTTAACTGTCACGGCAGAAAGAGCCGAGTAAGAAGGATAGAACACATACTCGCTCTTAAGGTCGCTCATAGAGGCAGTTGCCCATGCAACGGAATCGGCAGAAATTGAGTAAACAAGCTTTCCGCCCTCCTCCATTAAATAAACACAGTTTTCGCTGTCTGCCTCTGACGCTAAGAGAGATACCGACAGTGTCTTTTCTTTCTTGGCTGTCTCGTTGCCCTCTGAGTCATACTCGCTCTCGGTGTAGGTATAGTTTGTCTTAACAGTTGCATAAGGGCTCAAAAGACCGTACTCCTTAAGCTGTTCGTCAGAAGGATTAACGCAGACAACCTCTTTTGCCGTGAGAGACTTAATTGAGCCGACTATGTTACTGCCTATAACAGTGTTGACAGGTGCGTTTGAGTGAGAGGACATAACATAGTAACAGCTGAGAGTTTCATCGGAATTAGCCTTAATTACAACTTCTTCATCCAGGTGCGTGCCGCCCAGGATAATCCTGTCAAAGCTATCATCGGCAACGGAGGTTGCATCGCCGTTGATTGAGGTGCTGAAAAGCTCTGTGATGCTCAAAAGCATAGGCTCCATATTCTCAGTGGCGGCAAGGTAAACCGTGTCATTGTCGCCGAACTGAATATAGCAGTATGTTCCGCCGGGAGCATCGTCGCCCAGACGAACAATTGAATGTGTGCCGTCGGAGTAATATACCGTTGCCTCTGCGCGGGGATTGGTAAATCCGTACTCATCGGCATTTTCGCCGGTAAGGTCAATAACCTTGGTGAAAGCGATATTACAAACAGCGCTTGCAAGGAGCGAGGGGTTCGCGTCAACAAGGTCGTAATCCTCGAAGCCCTCCAAGGTATAAACAGTTGCTTCTGTGGAGCCGTCTGCATTTGTAGGAGTTACAGAAAGGAAGCTGTAGTTGCCCTCCTCTGTATTCATAACTATTTTGTCAATGTCGGCAGGGACATAATTTATAAGTGTTCCGTAGGAGTTGTTCTCAATCTCGCCCTTGGAATTTGTCTGCACCTGCGCGGTGTGAAGCCCGTCAGAGTTTACCGAAAGCTCTATGTCAACGCCGTAGTCAATCTCAGGAAGCTGCTGTCCGTCGTCAGCACAGGAGGGAACAAATACAACTGCAAGAATAATGCCGACAATAACTACCAAAGCAGCAGCGGAGATGAGAACGGTTCTGAGCATTTTTTTATTCATCAGCGATTTCTCCTTCTTACCCAAATTACTATTCCGACTACTGCTAAGCCGATAGGAACAAGGAATACAAAGATAACAAGCACAGCCACCTGCTGAGCAGAGGTAACCGTCATATACTGTCCGCCTAAAGCGATACCCTGAACAACAATGCTCTCTGCGTCGTTTTCGGTTATGGTGTTAAACAGGTTTACCACATACTCGGAGTTGTTGTAGTTTGCACTGTAATAGTAGAGGTTATAGATGCTCAGAGCATCGTATGAGCCCCAAACAATAACATTGGACTTCTGGTCGTTATCGTTTGACTTCTCGCTGATTACGGCTGCATTGAGAGCCTCGCCGTCGGACTGGATATACTCGGCGTCTGCTGTTTCGTCAGCAGTTGACGAGGGCACCCTTATGCTTGCTTTATCGGAAGATGTGAGCAAGGGTGCTGCCATCTCGCTGTCTAAAATCTCAACCGGCATACAGAAGGGAGTAAGCACCTGCTTAGAGGTGTCCTTAAGGCCTGCTGTGTAAGTATCGTTTGCATAGTCAACAAGGTTATAGAGCTCCGGAGGATTGCCGGAAGAGAGAGTTTTTGAAGTGTCGTTTTCGTTAATATAGCCGTAGGTAACAGACATACCCCACTGCTCCAAAAACAGGTCGATATTAGGTGTATCCCCGGCATAGTCATAGGGAACATAGAAGAAGGTCTTGCCGTATTCGCCGCCGTTTTCAAGCCAACTGCTTAAGTTATCCGCTGTGTCGGCTGTAATATCATAGGCAGGAGCAAGCATAATAAGGATGTCTGCATCTTCGGGAATCTCCTGTGTCAAAAGGTTGACGGTTTCAACATCGTAGGCGTTGTCGTCAAGAAGCACAGAGATGTAGGAGAAGGACTGGTAAGCCGCAGACTCGGGATTGACAACCTCGCCGTTGCCCACGGAAAGCGCAACCTTGATTGTCTTATTCGAGGTAACTCGCTGAATTGCGGTAAGCACCTCCTGCTCTAAGTACTGACCGTTCATAACGCTTGAGCCGTAGTAGTAGGCATACTCGCTGTCATAGGAGAAAACATCGCTTGTTTTGAGCAGTTTGTACTTGTCTCCCGATTGATTCTCAACGATGATAAGGTTATCTGACGAGGACCAGTCCACATCGGGATACTTCTCGGTCAAGGCTTTGGTTGAGGTAGCTGTCAGGTCAAGGTACTCAAGGTCAATTGAATCGTAACGGGACATCTCACGGAGAAGCTGATTAACCTGATAGGAATAGGTTGCTGAGCCGTTGTCGTCGGCAACCGCAAGGAGCGCTTCCTCGGAAAGGAGCACCTTAACCTTTACTGTTTCGTCCATATACTCCAGATACTCCTCGGTGGTGCTTTGCAGAGAGAATGCGCCGTCTGAGGTAAGGTCGATTTCAAGGGCGGGAAAACGGTTTACAAGAAAAACCGCAAGTACATTCACACCTGCAAAGGCAAGAATGAAGATAACAACTAAAATTGCACTCATTGCTCTGTGCTGAGATGCAGATGAGGTCTTCTTTTCTTTTTTAGGAGAAGTGTTTGCTTTAATTTCGTTATTCATTTTCAGCCCCTCCTTATGCATAGCGCTTTCTGTCCAAAGCACGGATAGTCAGCAAAATAAAGAGAGCTACCCATGAAAGGAAGAATATATAGTCAGCAGGGTTCAGCACACCGCTGATAAAATTCTGGTAATGTGCCGTAAGCGACAGCTTATCAAGCACAAAGAACTCATAATCGACAGAGAAGAGTGTACCGATGAAGCTCTGCACTGCCGTGAGAATTGAATCGTAGAGCATCATAAACAGACCTGTTGCAAGACCTACAACTGCGGCAATAATCTGAGATTCCGTCAAAGATGAATAGAACATATTAACTGCAAGCAGGGCACTGCCTAAGAGCATAACTCCGAGCCAGCCGCTTATAAGAACACCCCAATCGACTGTGGCGTCGGGGACAATTGCAAGCAAAGTAAGCGCGTAGATAAAATACACCGCATTGCAGATGGTGTAAAGTGCAAGAGCGCTTAAATATTTGCCCATAACAACATTAACAAGCTTTACGGGAGCGGTGAGAAGAAGCTGGTCTGTCTTTTGCTTTTTCTCTTCACTAAAGGACTTCATCGTGATAAGAGGAACAAGGAAGAACACCACATAAAGCATATAGTTAATAACGGTGACAAGGCTGTTGTAAGCATTAGCAAAGCACACAAGCCAGAAGAAAAAGCCCGAAATTACAGTATATAGGGCAATTACAATACAGCCCAGCGGAGAGGTAAAGTAAGAAGCAAACTCTCTTTTGAATATAGCTGTCATTATTGATTACCTTCCTTTCCTCTTTTGCTTGTTCGCTCAACCTTTGTAGCGCCTGTAAGGTGCAGGAAGGATTCCTCAAGGCTCATTCCTGCGTCCTTCATCTCAAGAATGTAGCACTCTGCCTTTGCAAGAGACTTGGAAACCGCTCTGCGAATATCAACGCTCTTTTTATATTCTATTATGTACTTATACACATTCTCGCTCTCTGCTCCGTCACGGCGCACCTTCAGCACGCCGTCGATATCGCCTGCAACAGAGAGAACCGTGGAGGAGGCTCCGTCAACGGTAACGGCAAGCTTCTTTGTCTCCTCGGTAATGCTTGAAACCTCGTCGGTCTTAGCGTCGGCGGTAACCGTGCCGTTTGAAATAACCACGATTCTGTCGCAGATTGCACTTACTTCAGAGAGAACATGAGAGGAGAAGATAACAGTGTGCTTTTTGCCCAGACTCTTTATAAGCGAACGCATCTCGATAATCTGCCTCGGGTCAAGTCCGACAGTAGGCTCGTCAAGAATAAGCACGGGAGGATTGCCCACCAAAGCCTGTGCGAAACCGACTCTCTGCTTGTAACCCTTTGAAAGATTGCGGATAACTCTGTCCTTTATATCCAGAATCTTAACAAGGCTCATTACCTCGTTCAGATGCTCCTCCTTGGGAAGCTTTACCTTCTTAAGCTCATAAATAAACTGAAGGTACTTCTCCACCGTCATATCGGGATAAAGAGGGGGAAGCTCAGGCAAGTAGCCGATTAACGCTCTTGCCTCCATAGGCTCCTCAAGAATATCGTGGCCGTCTATGAGGACTGTGCCCGATGTTGCGGAAAGATAGCCTGTGATAATGTTCATTGTGGTAGTTTTACCTGCGCCGTTGGGACCGAGAAAGCCCAGTATCTCGCCCTTCTGAGCAGTAAAACTGACATCCTTTACGGCACAGACCGTGCCGTAATTTTTTACGAGGTTTTTAACCTCAACCATTTTCAGTTCACTCCTTGTAGTTGATAATCCGCTTAATCAGCAGTAACTAAACTGCCTGAAAACAACTGTAATTATACAGTAAATAAATGCCAAACGATACCTATATTCTGAAAAATCAAATTTCCGTCACAAAAATTCAAAGTTTATACACATAATTTTCGGCAAGGATTTTTCCTCGTCTGTGCAAAAACTATCCGCAAATCTCTTTATAAAGCACAGGAGGAAAGCAAAGCAGTGCACCTTAAAGAGAGCAAGGCAAAGCCGCGGAAAGCCCACCGCTCAACAAGAGTCCGAAGCACTCCGCTCAGATTAGCTCCGTAATACTGCCCATAGTGCAAACCTCAACGCAAGCCTTACAGCCGGTGCATTTTGACGGGTCAACAGAAGCCTTGAAGCTTTCCACCTTAATCGCACCCGCCTCACAGACCTTCTCGCATCTTTTGCAGCCGATACAGGCAGCCTTGCAGAGAGTCTTAGCTTCACCGCCCTTTTGGCGGTTTGAACATCTTACAACGGCCTGTGACTTCTTAGGCACCAAAGAGATGATGTTCTTGGGACATACTCTTACGCAAACCGCACAGCCCTTGCACAAATCCTTGTTGACAAGGGCAACGCCGTTGCAGATTGAAACCGCATCATAGGGACAGGCGGACACGCAGTCGCCAAAGCCGAGACAGCCGTATTTACAGCTTCCCTTTCCGCCGTGAAGCGACGCTGCCGCCGCACAGCTCTTTGTTCCCTGGTAGCTGTACTTTTCCTCGGTATTGTCATTATTGCCCATACATCGGACAACGGCAACCATTGGTTCAATCTCTGTAACACCTGTGCCTAGAATCTCCGAAAGCACCTTTGCCGTTTCGTTTCCGCCGGGAGCACATTTGCCCACCGCGGCTTCACCGCTTGCAAGAGCCTTTGCATAACCCTCACAGCCTGAGTATCCGCAGGCACCGCAGTTTGCTCCGGGGAGAGCTTCGTTCAGGGCTTCAACCTTCTTGTCTGTGGGCACAGCCATAACACAGGAGGCAATGGCAAGAACAAGTCCTATTATAAGGCCTATTCCGGCAACAATGCCGACTGCAATAAGAATCATAGTAAAATCCATACTTCTCTGCTCCTTTCAAAATCAAGCGAGCATATTCTCAACAAGGCCCGAAAATCCGAGAAAGCTGAGAGCAACCAGAGATGCCGACACAAGAGTAATTGGCAAGCCCTTTAAGGTCTTGGGAATATCGCAAGCCTCAAGCCGCTGGCGCACGCCTGCAAACATTACCATTGCAACCAAGAAGCCGATGCCTGCTCCGAGAGAATTCACAATAGCGTGAAGATAGCCGTAGTCAGCAGAGGTTTTCTCGATAACAAGCATCGTAACACCGAGAACAGCGCAGTTTGTTGTTATGAGAGGCAGATAAATTCCCAAGGAATTATAAAGTGAGGGAATGTACTTTTTCAGCACAATTTCAACAAGCTGAACAAGACCGGCAATAACAAGTATGAATACGATAGTCTCTAAATAGCCGAGCCCTGCCGGGACTAAAAGCCACATATATATGGGGTATGTAACCGCTGTGGCAAGCACCATAACAAAGGTAACGGCGGCGCTCATACCCAAAGCGGTGTTCACCTTTTTGGAAACACCCAGGAAGGGGCAGATGCCCAAGAATTTACAGAGAACATAGTTTTCTGTCAGAATAGCGGCAAGAAAAACCGCAACCAAACTTTTAATCACAGAGCATCAACCTCCTTTGCCTTGTCGTCGCCGCAAGGAGTACCGCTGCACTCTGCAGAAGAGGACTTCTCCTCAATCTTTGCCATTGAACAGCTTCCTGCCATGGGACATGCACTGCAGCCGGAGGAAATCTTTTTGTTCTTACCGCCCTGAAGCTTCTGTGCAAGGGCAATAAGCATACCGAAGACAAAGAAACCTCCGGGTGGCAAAAGGAAAATAATGATACTGATGTTTCCGGGCAAATCCATTCCAAACCAAGTGCCGTTGCCCAGAATCTCTCGGATAGAGCCCATAATAAGCAAGGTTGCCGTAAAGCCTATGCCCATGCCCAGGCCGTCAAGCACAGAGGGGAGCACGGAATTCTTGCTTGCATACATCTCAGCTCTGCCGAGAATTATACAGTTAACAACTATAAGAGGAAGAAAAATTCCCAGGCTCTCGTCAATTGCAGGGGCAAAAGCCTTGACTAACATCTGAACTATTGTAACAAAGGTTGCGATAATTGTTATGTAAGCAGGAATACGCACCTTGTCGGGAATAACCTTGCGAAGCGCCGAAATAACTGCGTTAGAGCCCACAAGCACCAGCGTTGCGGCAATTCCCATGCCGATGGCGTTAGAGGCGGCAGTTGTAACCGCCAGCGTGGGACAGGTGCCGAGAACTAAGCAGAGCACGGGGTTTTCTTTGATAATGCCCTTTGTGAGCTCGTGAAAATAGTTGTACTTTTTCTTTTCGGTGGTTTTCTCGCTCATCAGCTCTCGCCTCCTTCAATTGAATTATACACGGCAACGGCTTCGTTAACCGCCTTTGTAACAGCTCTTGAGGTAATTGTAGCTCCTGTTATGGCGTCAATGCTTCCGCCGTCCTTTGAAACAGCAAAGCCTCCCTCCGGCACAGGCTGTTTATACATATCTGTAAACTGTGATTTTGTGCAGTTGGCACCTAATCCGGGGGTTTCGCCCTGGCTGAGAATTTCAACCCCCGTAACCTCGCCGTTCAGGTCAAAGCCCACCATTATCTCAATGTCTCCGCCGTAGCCCTTTGAGGAGGAAGGAATTGCATAGCCTACAAGCTCGCCGTCGGCACTCAAGCCGCGGTTTATCTCTGCTTCAACAGAGCTGTCGGGGCTTTCAAAGCTTACTGCATCGGGGCAAACGCTGTGCATTGCTGTCTGAGCTGTTTTTTCTGCCTGTTCTTCAATGGGCTTCTTTGTAAGCTCGTTTGTTGCGCTGAGCAAAAATGCTACGGCAAGGCAAATTATAAAAAGAGAAATTGTAGGAATAAAGATTTCCTTAAAACTCAGCTTTTTCATTTTTCCGCCCCCTTCTTCTTGCTTCCAAAAGCCTTGGGAGCAGTCGCGCTCTCAATTAACGGAGTCAGAATATTCATAATGAGGATTGAGAAAGAAACACCCTCCGGCACATTTGCAAAGGTTCTGATAAGCATTGTCAGCACACCGCAGCCTACTGCGTAAATCACCTTTCCCCAGAAGGTCATAGGTGAGGTTGTGTAGTCGGTTGCCATAAAAATCGCACCAAGCAAAAGTCCGCCCGTCAGGATATCCTCTAAGGGATTTCTGCCCAGGATAAGCGACATAACAGCCGCCGTACCCACATAGACAAGGGGGATTGTGGGGGCAATTACCTTCTTAATAACAAGGTAAACGCCGCCGATAATCAGAGCTATGGCGCAGGTCTCGCCCAAAGAGCCGCCGTGATTGCCTATAAATAAATCGAAAATCGAAAAAGTACCCTGCTGTGCCGCCAAGGGCGTGGCAGAGGAAACAGCGTCAACCTCTTGCATAAACCTTGTGGCAGGCCACTCGGTCATAGCCGAGGGGAAGGAAACAAGAAGAATAATTCTTGCCGCCAGGGCAGGGTTTACAAAGTTCATTCCGATACCGCCGAACATCTGCTTAACCACAACAATTGCGGCAACAGCGCCGAAAGCGGCAATAAGGGGATTCAGGTTTGCGGGAAGATTAAGTCCCAAAAGAAGTCCCGTAACAGCCGCCGAAAGATCGCCGACAGTCTGTCCGCGCTTCATCACAACCCGGCAGATATATTCGGTCACTACGGATACCAAAACGCAAATTCCGATAAGCATCAGAGACCTCCAGCCGAAGAAAACAGCGGAGGCAATAACTGCGGGAATAAGGGCAATAATAACATCAAGCATTATCTTCCTTGTTGATGCCGTCGCTCTCAGATGAGGAGAGGCAGACACAAAGAGTTTTTTTATTTCACTCATTTCTTTTCCTCTCCTTTCTTCTTCATCATCTCAGTGCGAAGCACTGTTTTACCTAGGCGAACAGTCTCGACTATGTGCCTGTGTGCAGGACAGCTGAAGGCACAGCAGCCGCATTCCATACAGGTAAGTATGTGAGCCTTCTGCATTGCCTCTGTGTCCCTCAGCTTCACAGCTTCACATATTTTAGTGGGCATCAGCGACATGGGACAAGCCTTTGCACACCTTCCGCAGCGAATACAGTCCGTTGGCTCGGAGAGCTTGGCGTCTTTTTCGCCGAAGGCCAGAATCGCATTGTTTTGCTTAAGCACGGGAAGAGTATCGCTCTCCAAGGCAATACCCATCATAGGTCCGCCCATAAGAAGCTTCTTCGGCTCTTCCCTGTATCCGCCGGTAAACTCTATCAACTCGCTGATTTTTGTACCCAAAGGCACAATTACATTCTGAGGATTCTTTATTGCACTGCCGTCTACGGTAATTCTCTTCTTCACAAGAGGCATACCTGTTTTCAGGTAGTCGCTCAAAAAGGCAACCGAGGCAACATTCATTACAATACAGCCTACATCAATAGGAAGCTTGCCCTCCGGCACTTCTCTGCCTGTAAGGGCTTTAATCAGCACCTTCTCGGCGCCTTGAGGGTAAGACGCCTTAAGGGGCATAACTCTTACCTTATCCTCAGGGTCAAGCTTCTCGTTGTCTGCAATTTCTTTCAGTATTTTTATAGCGTCGGGCTTATTGTCTTCTATACCGATAATGACGGTCTCAATTCCAAGTATATCCCTTACAGCGTAAATCCCCGACATAACCGCCCAGGAATTCTCCAAAACCTCTCTGTGGTCTGCTGTGATGTAGGGCTCGCACTCGGCACAGTTGATAAGGAGTGTGTCTGCCTTTTTATCCTTAGGAACCGCAAGCTTGACATGTGCGGGAAAGCCTGCACCGCCCAAGCCGACAAGTCCGCTTTCTCTCACTGCCTTGAGCAGATCCTCTTTGGTAGTTACCTCAGGAGGGGCGATTCTGGGGTCGGGAGTGTCAAGTGAGTCGGACTCAATCAGCACCGCAGGAGTAACGGCTCCCGACGGAAGAAGTACCTCTGTAATCTTCTTGACAGTGCCGCTCACACTTGAGTGAATAGGCGCGCTTACAAAGCTGTCGCTGTCACCGATTTTTGTACCCACATAAACCGTATCTCCCACCGAAACACAGGGCACACAGGGTGCGCCTATGTGCTGCTGCATAGGAATCACAACCTCTCCGGGTGTGGGCATAATCACGCTTTCTTCCCCACTTGTGTGCTTTCTGTGGGGAGCCTTAACTCCGCCGCGGGTCTTGTAGGGGCGTTTTCGGATTTTAATTTTACTGTTTTGCACTTCATATCCTCCTTGCCGAAAGCCTTCTGAAACAAATCTGAAAAATCGCATACTTTCACATAATAAGTCAATAATAAGTATACTATTAAATTTGTCAATTTTCAATACTTTTCTATACTATTAAAAGGAGCATAAGTTATGGAATATTTTAACGCATTTTGGGTTGGCGGACTTGTCTGCCTGATAGCTCAGCTGCTCATCGACTTCACAAAGCTCACCCCTGCGAGAATTCTCACCGGCTGCGTGGTATTGGGAGTTATTCTCTCGGCAGTGGGAGTTTTTGAGCCCTTGCAGGAATTTGCAGGCGCCGGTGTTACCGTGCCCCTGCTCGGCTTCGGAAACACCATGGCAGAGGGCGTCAAGGGTGCAATAAACATCAGCGGACCTATGGGAATACTCACAGGCGGTCTTGCCGCCTCGGCAGCAGGAATCGGCTCTGCAATACTGCTGGGTTTTTTGGGCGGACTCATAGGCAAATCAAGGCTGAAAAAGTAAAATAGTCCTTGAAAACCGACGGTTGCCGTTGTATAATAAAAGATAATTTTTTCAGTATGCTTCAGATATATTAAATTTTAGGGGTACAGATATGGCAGCAAAGGGTTTTGACAACGATAAATATCTTCAGATGCAATCCAAAAAAATCATAGAGCGCATCGACCGGTTCGGCGGAAAGCTCTATCTTGAGTTTGGGGGAAAGCTCTACGATGACAACCACGCTTCGAGAGTTCTTCCCGGCTTTGAGCCCGACTCAAAGCTTCAGATGCTTATGCAGCTCAAGGACCAGGCTGAGATAGTTATTGTAGTCAACGCCGCCGATATTGAGAAAAACAAGGTCAGAGGTGACTTAGGCATCACCTATGACCTTGATACCCTGAGACTGATTGATGTTTTCCGCGGCGTCGGCCTTTTTGTAGGCAGTGTTGTGCTGACTCATTTTGCGAACCAGTCTGCCGCCATCAAGTTCCAAACCAGACTCGAAAATTTAGGCGTCAAGGTTTACCGCCATTATCCCATTCCCGGCTACCCCGCCGACCTTGAATTCATCGTCAGCGAAGAGGGCTTGGGCAAAAACGAATACATAGAAACCGAGAAACAGCTTGTTGTCATTACCGCGCCCGGTCCCGGCTCAGGTAAGATGGCAACCTGCCTCTCTCAGCTTTATCACGAGAATAAGCACGGCAAAAAATCCGGCTATGCAAAGTTTGAGACCTTCCCTATCTGGAATCTTCCCCTGAAACACCCTGTTAATATAGCTTACGAAGCCGCAACCGCCGACCTCAACGATGTCAATATGATTGATCCCTACCACTTTGAGGCTTACGGAGAAACAACCGTAAACTACAACCGTGATGTTGAGATTTTCCCTGTGCTCAACAGAATGTTCAAAGAGATCTTAGGCGAGTCTCCCTACAAATCACCCACAGATATGGGCGTTAATATGGCAGGCTACTGCATCACCGATGACGAGGCTGTCTGCAAAGCCGCTCAGCAGGAGATTATCCGCCGTTACTACGACGCTATGTGCGCACTCAGACAGGGCACCGGCGACCAGGATGTTGTATATAAAACCGAGCTTCTTATGAAGCAGGCGGGCCTTGACACAGACCGGAGACCGGTTATTGCCGCCGCACTTCAAAAGGCTGAGGAAACCGGTGAGCCTGCCGCTGCAATTCAGGTGCATGACGGTAAAATCATCACCGGCAAGACCTCGTCTCTCTTAGGCGCTTCCTCTGCCGCCCTGCTTAACACTCTCAAATATTTAGGCGGTATCGACGATGATATTCACCTCATCTCACCTACAATCATCGAGCCTATTCAGAAGCTCAAGGTAGGTCATCTGGGCAACCGCAACCCCAGACTCCATATTGACGAGGTGCTCATTGCTCTCTCGATTTGTGCCGCAACAGACGAAAAAGCACAGATAGCTCTTGACCAGCTCTCAAAGCTGAAGGGCTGTGAGGTACACTCCAGTGTAATTCTTGCCGCTATTGACGAAAAGACCTTCAAGAAGTTAGGCGTTAACCTCACCAGCGAGCCAAGGTACCAGACAAAGAAGCTCTATCATTTATAATTAAATCACAAAACGCTGCCGAAACTTTTAACTGCCCCAAGAAATGCCGACAGCGCTTCTGCCTAATGAAGCATAAGATTTTTCTCTCAGGATTGAAACAGTCAGAGAAAAAGAGCTTAAAAAACAAAGCCTAGGTGAATAGTCATCTCGGCTTTTTATTGGGAATTTTTGCAGACTTTGTTTGTTAATCAAACATCTGATATTTGATTAACAATATGTGGTAAATGCACAAATACTTAACCTTTTATTTATTTGAGCTGTCAATGGAATTATTTTGCCGTTTAGACTATACTGAATCTAATAATAATCATTAGGAGGAAATTAACTTGAAAAACAAAAGAAGACATAGGCTTTATGCCTGCCTGCTTGCTGCGGTAATGCTTATGTCAATGCTCTGCATTGCGCCCTACACCGCAAGTGCGGCAGACGAAGAAACACCCGTATTTACTTCGGGAGATTATCAATATTCTTTACTTGACGACGGCTCTGCCGTAATCGTGAACTACACAGGCAGCGAAGCAGAACTGACCATCCCCACAGAGCTTGACGGCAATAGTGTTACTCAAATAGGCAGCTATTCGTTTGAAAACTGTACATCAATAGAAAATCTGACTATTCCGGATGGCATCACAACTATTGGTGAAAACGCCTTCAGATTCTGCTCGAACATCAAAACTGTTTCTTTTCCCGATGAATTGACCGCAATAAACAATGGCAGCTTTTCATTCTGCGAAAGTCTCGTGCAGGTAACCTTGCCCGACAGCGTTACAACTATAGGCGACTATGCTTTTCAGGGCTGTGAAGCAATGACAAGCATAAAGCTCCCGAATGATTTAGAGATTTTGAGCAGTTCACTGTTAACAAGCTGCACAAGCTTAACGAGTATCGATATTCCGGCAAGCGTTAAGGAAATCGGTCAGGGTGCGCTGGCTCACTGTTACGGCCTGACAAGTGTTACCGTTCCCGAAGGAGTTACACTTATTGACGGCGGAGCCTTCAGCTACTGCGAGAATCTTACAAGCATCTCTCTTCCAGACACACTTGAAACCGTAAATGGATTTGCCTTTTCAAATTGCATTAAGCTTATGGAAATAACGGTTCCCGATTCGGTAATCGAAATCAATCGTCTTGCCTTTGGTTACTGGTTTGATTTAAGCGTTTGGAACGATATGCCCCTTGAAGGCTTTGTACTCAAGGGTTACACAGGCTCGGCAGCAGACCGCTATGCACAGGAATACGGCATTAAGTTTGAAAGCATAGGTATAACACAACAGCCGACCACAGAAGCAACAACAGCGGCGCCTACAGAACCGCCTGCACCCGGCACCGTTGTAACCGTCTACTATAAAAATACAAACAATTTCAGCACACCCTATGCTTACTACTGGTCAAAGGGCGGCAACGGTGCTGTCGCTTGGCCCGGCGTTGCAATGACAAAGGTAACAGATGATGTCTACAAGATAGATGTGCCTGCCGAAAATAATATGATTATCTTCAGCGACAACGGTGCAAACCAGACAGACGACCTTGATCTTGGCTCAAACAATCAGATTTATGACGGTTACTGGAAGGATTATGAGGACGCTCCTACAGAGCCGACAACAGACGCAGCAGAACCTACAACAGGAGCAACCGAACCTACTACGGGAGCAACTGAACCTACTACAAAACCCGAAAGCGATCTGCCCGATTACCTCTACGGTGATGTAAACGAAGACGGCAGAGTAAACGTTAAGGATGTAACAGAAATTCAGAAAGCCGCCGCTTCGATTATCACGCTGAACGACCTGCAGAAGGCAGTTGCAGATGTAAACAAAGACGGCAGTGTCAATGTCAAGGACGCTACCCACATTCAGAAATTCCTCGCAGGTATAGTCGAGGAACTATAATAAATAATTATATAAAGGGCAGTAAAAACTTTCGTTTTTTACTGCCCCTGTTTTTTCTATTGTCCGTTTTTACCGTACTTGATCAATACGGCATGGGTGTTTTTTTATAAAGGAATATAAAAAGAGCAAAGGACAGAATTGCCCCTTGCTCAATGTTCATTCAAAAAATCAATTTCTTGAAGCTCGCGGTCTGTTCGGTATCGCTTCGGAAATTACTCGATAGCGTTGTCGAGATACTCCTCAAGCTCTTCGTTGTCGCTCTGCTTTTTCTTCCAAAGAATTGTGATAGTTGCTGCTGCAGCGGCAACCGCTACCATTGCAGAAAGAATTGCAATAATCCATCCCAAAGAACTGTTCTTTTTCATAGTCATACCTCCGATGCAAACATATCTTATGAACATCCCGATAATTAGGATTCCATTTACACTATAATAATATCAACAGAAAAGCCAAAAGTCAATATAAAAGTGTTACCGATTGGTAAATTTAACAAATCGGGATTCAGCAGTGCTATCCGGCAGAAATCCGTTCCCATCAAAAATCGGGCGTTCACCGCCGATAAAGTTTTTTTCAAAGGCAAGGTTGCCGTGTTCCGGCAGCGGCAAAGGAGCTAAAGCAAAAAGATGAGATAACTGTAAAAAAGGGCCAAACCGCCACGGCATCAGAAGAGATAAAAAGAAAAGCCTCCCCGATCGGGAAGGCTAAGGTTACTGTAAAAATCGACTTATGCTGTTGCATTCAGACGCTTAACAAGATTGGATTTGCTTCTGGCGGCAGTGTTCTTATGCAGAATACCCTTTGCGGCGGCCTGATCAATTTTCTTAACAGCAAGACGAACCGCCTCAGCTTTGTTCTCGGCGTTAGTGTCGATAGCGTTGTATGCTTTCTTAACGGCTGTTCTGAGAGCTGATTTGATGCTCTTGTTCTGAGCAGTCTTGGTTGCAATAACCTTAACACGCTTCTTTGCTGATTTGATATTAGGCATTGTCCCACCTCCTTAATAAATTCATACACGAATTCCTCGTAAATATGGCAAGGATTTTTGCATTAAAAATCCTATTATCACAATCGTGTACAAGTAATAATAACATCAAAATACAAAAATTGCAAGCATTTTTCTCATTTTAATCAAGTTTTTTTCAGTTTTTATATTTGCCCCTTCTTGTGCCACAATATATAGTAAGTGATTAAAAACAGATATACAAGAAAACCGGCACTTATACATTATAATATAATGCAAAAACTCTCAAATTTCAAGAAAAAAGCCCTTTTCGTCTCTTTGCTGTAACAGATAATTCACAAATCATTTATACAAAATACTCTTGACAAATTTTTCCGTCGGGTGTAAATTAATAGTAGTGGTTAGCACTCGCAGCTTAAGAGTGCTAATTTGTAAAAATAAGGGGGCGATGGTTTGGAGCTTGCTGAAAGAAAAAAGAAAATTCTTAAGGCCATCGTTGAAAGCTACAACGAGACGGGTGAGCCGGTAGGCTCAAAAACCCTGCTCCACGAAACAGGCATAGAGGTTTCTCCGGCAACGGTCCGCAATGATATGGCAGACCTTACAAACACGGGTTACATCTATCAGCCCCACACCTCCGCCGGAAGAATCCCCTCTCAGCAGGGACTCCGTTATTACATTGATAATCTTATGACGCCTCAAGCTCCCTCGGAAAGAGCAAAGGATTACATTGACTCTTTGCTCGGCGCCTCGTCTGACACTCCCGAACAACTTCTGAGGGAAGCCTCAAAGATTCTCAGCGACTACACCGGCTTTGCCGCCGTTACCACCACACCGCCCATTAAGAACGCAAGAGTTCACAGGCTTCATTTTGTGGGAACAGGCAGACACACCGCGATGGTTGTGCTGGTCACCTCCTCGGGTATGGTTCGAAGCAAGCTGTTTAGATGCAGCTTCGTGGTCACTCCCGATGTGCTGACACTACTGCGCGAAACTATGAACAAGGCTCTGTCCGGCGTACCTCTTGAAGAAATCACAGTACCCTTTATGCAGACCGTGGCGGCTTCCTTCGGAGAACTGATACTCCTCACCTCGGAAGCGCTCTCAGCGATAATGGATGTAGCAAGGCAGGCACAAATAATTGAGCTGTGCACCTTCGGTGAAACAAGACTTCTCTTCAACCCGGAGGTTGAACCAAAGGTATCAAGAGGAATTGTGGAATTCCTTAATAGCAGTGAAAAGGTAGCAAAGTTTCTGCTTTCTCAGAAAAGCGGACTGTCCGTGAGAATCGGCACCGAGTGCTTAGAACGGGAGCTGCTGTACTCAACGGTAATTTCCTCAAGGTACGAAATATCCGGAAGTATCGCCGGTGCGGTTGCGCTCTTCGGTCCAAGCAGAATGAACTACGCCGAGGCAACGGGAATTGTGGCTTATATCGCGCAGACCGTTGGAGGAATTCTCGGAGAGCTTGTTGAAGGCAACGAGTAAAACAATATATGCAGAACCTACAAAGGAGATACAATAAATGAGCAATACTAAGAAGAAAAAGACTTCCGAGGAAGTTGAAGAGACCGTAGCAGCCGCTCAAGAGGAGACTGCCGAGCCAAACACTTGCGAAGAGTCTGATGCAGAGGAAAAGGCAAAAACTGCCGAAGCACCTGAGGCAGAAGAAAAAGCCGAAGACCCCTGCGAAAAGCTGGGCGCTGAGCTTAAATCCCAGAAGGAATCTTACCTGAGACTTGCCGCTGAGTACGACAATTTCAGAAAAAGAACTCAGCAGGAAAAGCTGAACATATATTCAGACGCAACGGCAAAGGCTGTTGAGGAGCTTCTTCCTCTGGCAGACAGCGTTTCAGCCGCCCTCTCCACACTTACCGAGGATGACCCTCACAAAGAGGGCATAGAGCTTATCGGCAATCAGCTTGCAAAATGTCTTGAGAAGCTGGGCGTTGAGAGCTTCGGCGAAAGAGGAGACAGCTTCGACCCACAGATTCACAATGCAGTTGCCACGGTAACCGACGAAAGCCTGCCTGCAAATTCACTTGCGGCTGTTTTCCAAAAAGGCCTCAAGATTGGCGAAAAAATAATCCGCCCTGCCATGGTACAGGTTGCAAACTGCGGTTAATAACCGTTTTTATATATAAACTTTTACACACAACTACACTTTATATTATTTGGAGGAATTTATTATGGCAAAGACAATCGGTATCGATCTCGGTACAACAAACTCTTGCGTAGCAGTTATCGAAGGCGGCGAGCCTGTTGTAATCGCTAACGCAGAAGGCGCAAGAACTACTCCCTCTGTTGTAGCTTTTTCACAGAGCGGTGAGCGTATGGTAGGCCAGGTTGCAAAGCGCCAGGCTATTACAAACCCCACAGGTACGGTTTCTTCTATCAAGAGAGAAATGGGTACAGATTACAAGGTAACAATCGGCGGTAAGTCCTACACACCTCAGGAGATTTCCGCTATGATTCTTCAGAAGCTTAAGACCGATGCCGAGGCTTATCTCGGCGAGAAGGTAACTCAGGCTGTTATCACGGTTCCTGCATACTTTACTGATGCACAGCGCCAGGCTACAAAGGACGCAGGTAAGATTGCAGGTCTTGATGTTAAGCGTATCATCAACGAGCCTACAGC
>JBJEOT010000064.1:0-5025 GCA_051880855.1 Ruminococcus sp. | reverse complement strand
CCTGCGATAACCGGACCTCGCCATACAACAGGGTCGGTGTCGTTTTCAAGAAGAAGGTTGATTGACATAACCTTGATGCCTGTTTTGGTAACGCCGGGGAAGATGCCCAAGTCGCTTCCTGTGCACTTCTCGGTAAGTCCGAAGGCTTTTGGAATAGAAGGACCGGTGATATCGGCATCCATAACAGCGGTTTTGTAGCCGCGGCGATTCATAGAAACCGCCATTGCGGAGGTTACAAGGCTTTTGCCGACACCGCCCTTGCCGGATACAATACCGATGACCTTTTTAACCTTGCTGTGTTTGTTTAATTCTTCTTTAGGTATGGTGTTTTCGCCGCTTTTTGAACCGCAGCTTTCACCGCAGGTATCACAGTTGTGAGTACAACCCATTTCTCAGTACCTCTTTTCGATGATTGGTAAATTTATTTTGATATCTTTTTTTCTTTTTATTCAGAGCTGTTAAGCCTCTGTGACCTCTTCGCAGGGTGCAGGCTCACAAAAAACAACAAAGGAGCCGACCTTAACCTCTTCGTCGCAGGGAACTGCATCAGAGATCTTTATCTCTTTGGCAGAGTCGAATTCGGAGTCCATATCGTCAACTACCATAAGTGCGCCCTCGGTGCTCTCGTCGCAGAGGGTGTATTTGCCTGAGGTTTCGCAACCGCCGCACTTTTCGTCAGCTTCTTCGCCTTCTGCCGTCTCTTGTGAAAGCTCATCTTCCCCGCTGTCTGCACTTATCTCATATCCGCTGAAGAAGGTGTAGGGAATACCGTAGCCTAAAGCCACACAGGCAAGAATAAAGATAGGACTGAAGGTAAGAGGAGTTGTACCACCTAAGTTTGCTATGAAGGTGTGCAGAGGCATACCCTCAATAAGCTGAGCAAGAATGATGTATAGTGCGGGAATGTCCAGAATAATAAGGGTAAAAAGGCTGAAGCGCTTTACGGGCTTGCCCTCGCCGACACGGGTTGCATAGAAAACAACAAGGCCGAATACGGTAAACACAAGCGCGTTTATGTAGGGTGCAAGCCGGGGTACACCGGAGGTCATATTCAAAAAGAAGTATGTGCAGACGATGTAGCCCAAAATTAGGAATGCGGAAAATACCAGATTCAGAGAGTCTCTTTTGTTAGGTTTTTTCATAATTATCCTCCGATTGTAAAATTGTTTTTTCAGTATATCAGGTCAATGTGACGGCAATATGAAAATTTTGAAAAAAGCCGGGGCTTCAGTTCGGAAAAGGCTTATTCTTTTACTTTTGCCGCCAAGCAAACCCATCCGCCGTCGGTAAGGGTTTCCACAAGCTCAAAGTCCTTTTGTATTGCCTTGAGAACATCGGGCAGTCTGCCCTCGATAATTCCGCTCATAATGAAAACGGAGTCCTTGTTCATAAACTTCTTTACATCGGCAGAGAGCATAATAATAGCGTCTGCAACAATATTGGCGGCAACTACATCGTAAGTGCCCTCTACCTTATCGGTAAGGTTTCCGGCGACAAAGGTGCATTTGTCAGAAACCTTGTTAAGCTCGGCATTCTCAAGGGCAGTACGCACTGCGGTAGGGTCAATGTCAACGCCGAAAGCTTTTTCTGCGCCGAGAAGCACGGAGGCAATTGAGAGTATACCGCTTCCGCAGCCTACATCCAGCATCACCGCACCCTCGGTTACATATCTCTCAAGAACAGAAAGACAAAGGCGGGTTGTTTCGTGGTTACCTGTGCCGAAAGCGAGGCCGGGGTCGATGTTTATCACCTTTCTGCCCTGACTGTCTACCTCGTCGCGCCAGGTGGGGCGGATGAGAAGCTTCTCGCCTACGGAAATAGGGAAGAAGTACTGTCGCCAGTTATTTCTCCAATCCTCTTCGTTACAGCAAAGAGTTGAGATTTCATTCTCAACCCCTTCTTCTGTAAGTCTTTCTCTGAGGAAGGCAATTGACTCGGCAGGATTTTCTTCGGGACTTATGTAAATATGAATAAGAACCTTTGACTTGTCCTTTTTGAGCAAATCCTCGTCAATAAGGTCTATGTGGGCAATCTCCATAACCTCTTCGTTTAAGTTGGAGTAATCCTCTACATAGATGCCGTAGGGTACTATCATATGAGCAATAGCCTCGGCTGTGTCGGATTCTTTGGCGGGTACGGAGATAATAATTTCGGTCCAATCCATATTAATCACCCAAAGATTTTCTTAATTACATCGCTGAAGCTCTTGCGCTTAGCGTAGTTTTTCTCTGATGAAGCGGCCTCAAACTGGCGAAGCAAATCCTTTTGCTTTGCGCTTAAGTTTTTGGGAACATCAACAGTAACCTTTACATATTGATCGCCTCTGCCCCTGCCGTTCAGGTGGGGAATACCCTTGCCCTTGAGCTTGAAGATATCTCCGGGCTGGGTGCCGTCGTGAACGCTGTAGCTTACCTTGCCGTCAATTGTGGGAACGGTAATTTCTGCGCCTAAAGCGGCCTGAGTGTAGGTAAGGGGAACCTCGCACCAAACATCGTCGCCTCGGCGCTCAAAGATGGGATGAGGCTTAACTGATACATAAACATGAACATCGCCTGCAGGACCGCCGTTGATACCGCTTGAGCCCTGACCCGATACATTGAGAACCTGGTCGTTGTTAACGCCTGCGGGAATGTTAATTTCAATCTTACGGGTTTTCTTATTTCTGCCGTTGCCTGAGCAGGCTTTACAGGGGGTCTCGATAATCTTGCCCTTGCCTTTACAGGCGTCGCATACCCTTGTGGTCTGAACAACGCCGAAGGGTGTTCTCTGCTGGGTGTTAACCTGGCCTCGTCCCTGACAGGCAGGACAGGTCTTGGGAGAAGTACCCCTCTGAGCTCCTGTACCGTTACACTCCGAACAGGTGACAACTGCATTGTAGTTTATCTCTTTTTTACAGCCCTTTGCGGCTTCGTCAAAGGTAATGGTTACAGAGGTCTCAACATCTGCGCCCCTGCGGGCAGCGTTGGGGTTAGAGCCCCGTCTGCCGCCGAATCCGCCGAATCCGCCGAAAACGCTGTTGAATATATCGCTGAAGTCTACATCCTGAGTAAAGGGGCTTCCGCCGTAACCGCCTGCGCCGTAGTTAGGGTCAACTCCGGCGTGGCCGAACTGGTCATAGCGAGCTCGCTTGTCCTTGTCGGAGAGCACCTCGTATGCCTCGTTGAGTTCTTTGAACTTTGCCTCTGCCTCGGCGTTGTCGGGGTTGAGGTCGGGGTGGTATTTCTTTGCAAGCTGTCTGTAAGCTTTTTTTATTTCGTCGTCAGAAGCGCCCTTTTGAACGCCCATAACCTCGTAGTAATCTCTTTTATCTGCCAAGCTATCACCTTCTCTATGGAAATCAGCCTCCCTTTTTCAGAGGGCGGCAAAACCGTGGCTTTGACGAAAGGTGCTTCTGTGAAAAGCTCACCGCAGTTAAGCTAACTGCGGAAAATCTCCTCTCGGTCAATCCGATATACTGTTTATAAGGCTTGTTTTTATGAGAGCCTTACACCGCAAAGGCTGCTCCGTTAAATAAACAGAGCAGCACTCTTTGGATTATATTATCTTTGGTAAAAAATCATTTAGGATACTTTAACAATTACCGATATCAGACATCTGTGAAGTCTGCATCGTAAACATTTCCGTCGGTACCCTGTGCACCTGCACCGCCGTCGGGAGCAGCGCCCTGAGCAGCCTGAGCTTCTGCGGCTGCAGCCTGGTAGAGCTTAGAGGAAATCTCATAGAGAGCCTTCTGTAAATCCTCTTTTGCTGCGTCGATGAGATTCTTGTCGTCCTTTGCAATTGCATCCTTGACGGCTGCGGACTTGGTGTTAAGTGTGTTTTTCTCGTCCTCAGAGAGCTTATCGCCGGACTCTGAAACAAGCTTCTCTGCCTGATATGCAAGGTTTTCTGCCTCGTTCTTTGCGTCTACGGTTTCACGGCGCTTCTTATCCTCGGCGGCGAACTGCTCAGCTTCCTTTACAGCCTTGTCGATATCCTCCTTAGACATATTTGTTGAAGAGGAGATAGTGATATTCTGCTCTTTGCCTGTGCCTAAATCCTTTGCGCTTACATTAACAATACCGTTTGCGTCGATATCGAAGGTAACCTCAATCTGAGGAATTCCGCGGGGAGCGGGAGCAATGCCTGTGAGAGCAAAGAGGCCAAGCTGTTTGTTATCTCTTGCAAATTCTCTTTCGCCCTGAAGAACATTAATCTCAACCTGTGTCTGGTTGTCAGCGGCAGTAGAGAAAATCTGGCTCTTCTTTGTGGGAATTGTTGTGTTTCTGTCAATAATCTTAGTCATAACACCGCCCATTGTCTCAACACCGAGAGAAAGGGGAGTAACATCAAGAAGAAGAAGTCCCTCAACCTCACCGCCGAGAACACCGGCCTGGATAGCAGCGCCGATAGCGACACACTCGTCGGGGTTGATGCCCTTGAAGGGTTCTTTGCCGATAAGGCTCTTAACAGCTTCCTGAACAGCGGGAATACGGGAAGAACCGCCGACCATAAGAACCTTGTCGATGTCGTTTATGCTGAGACCGCTGTCCTGAAGAGCCTGCTTAACGGGAAGAATTGTCTTTTCAACAAGGTCTGCTGTGAGCTCGTTGAACTTTGCTCTTGTAAGAGTCATGTTAAGGTGCTTAGGACCTGTTGCGTCGGCTGTGATATAGGGTAGGTTGATGTCGGTAGAGGTTACGCCGGAAAGCTCAATCTTTGCTTTTTCGGCTGCCTCTTTAAGTCTCTGCATTGCAAGGTTGTCGCCGGAAAGGTCAATGCCTGCCTCTGTCTTGTAGCCGGAAACGATCCAGTTGATAATTCTCTGGTCGAAGTCGTCGCCGCCGAGACGGTTGTTACCTGCTGTTGCAAGAACCTCCTGAACACCGTCGCCCATCTCGATGATGGAAACATCGAAGGTACCGCCGCCGAGGTCATAAACCATAACCTTCTGGTCGCTTTCTTTGTCTACGCCGTAGGAAAGTGCAGCGGCTGTAGGCTCGTTGATGATACGCTTAACATCAAGACCTGCAATCTTACCTGCGT
>JBJEOT010000063.1:0-22189 GCA_051880855.1 Ruminococcus sp. | reverse complement strand
ATTTATCAAAGAAATTCGGCAGATAAATGCAAGAAATTTCGGCTCTTTGCAAAAATGAGAGCCAAATCTATTGACAAATACCGTAGCGGGTAGTATAATTTTCAAGGTGTAAAGAAAATAACTTTACAGCAAGAGCGCAGACACAGGGACATTTTGAGAGCTTTCATACTAATTATTGTTCCGCAAGGGTGTATGTTATTTTGGGAGGTCTTTATGGATAAAAATATTGAAATCTCCCTGCTCTACGATTTTTACGGTCAGCTTTTAAGCGACAAACAGCGCGAGGCTGTTTCTCTTTACTGTAACGATGACCTGTCCCTTTCCGAGACAGCCGAAATTATGGGTATCACCCGACAGGGTGTCCGTGACCTTGTAAAGAGAAGTGAAGCGGAGCTTTTTGAGTTTGAGGAGAAGCTCGGACTTTTCAGGCGCTTTTTTGAGGCTCAGCAGTCAGCTCGGCTTATTATGAGTCTTGCAAAGAAGCTTTCTTGCGTTACAGACGATTCACAGACTCTCAGAATTGCTGAGGATATAATAAAAGAAGCAGAAACGCTTTACGAACAGGAGGTATAACCTATGGCATTTGACAGCTTGTCAGAGAAAATTACCGGTGTATTCAAACGCCTTAAGAATAAAGGAAAGCTTTCTGAAAGCGATGTAAAAGCCGCTATGAGAGAGGTGCGTTTGGCATTTCTCGAAGCAGATGTAAACTACAAGGTTGCCAAGGATTTTACCGCCAAGGTTACCGAGCGTGCAATCGGCGAGAGCGTTATGGAGAGCCTCACTCCGGCGCAGATGGTAATTAAGATAGTAAATGAAGAGCTTGTAGCATTAATGGGCGGAGAGTCGGCAAGGCTTGAATTTTCCTCTAAGCCTCCCACGGTTATTATGCTGTGCGGCCTTCAGGGCTCAGGTAAAACCACCCATGCAGGCAAGCTTGCAAAAATGCTCAAGGAGCAGAATCACAGGCCTATGCTTGTAGCCTGCGATATCTACCGCCCTGCGGCCATTGAACAGCTCAAGGTTGTGGGTAAAACAGCCGATGTTCCTGTTTTCGAAATGGGTACAGAGAATCCCGTGAAAATTGCAAAAGAAGCAATTAAGCACGCTAAGGACTACGGCAACGATATCGTTATTCTCGATACCGCCGGCAGACTTCATATTGATGAAGAGCTTATGGGAGAGCTTGAAAATGTTAAGAATGAAGTTAACCCCTCTGAGATTCTTCTTGTAATTGACGCTATGACCGGTCAGGACGCTGTCAATGTTGCAAAGAGCTTCAACGACCTTCTTGACATCACAGGCGTTATTCTCACTAAGCTTGACGGCGATACAAGAGGCGGTGCCGCACTTTCTGTCAAGGCGGTTACAGGTAAGCCCATCAAATTCTCAGGTATCGGCGAGAAAATTTCCGATTTGGAGGTTTTTCACCCCGACCGTATGGCAAGCCGAATTCTCGGTATGGGCGATATGCTTACTCTTATTGAGCAGGCTGAAGCTCAGCTTGACGAGAAAAAGGCTGAAGAGCTTGCAAAGAAGATGATGTCCAACAAAATGGACTTCAACGACCTTCTTGCACAGTTTGAAGAAATTCAGAAGATGGGTCCATTAAAAGGCATCCTTGCCAAGCTTCCCGGTATGAACCAAAAGCAGCTCGACGAAGCTAATATTGAAGAAAGACAGATTGACTGGTCTAAGGCTATCATTCTTTCAATGACCCCTAAGGAGAGAGCAAATCCCTCTCTTATGAATCCCTCGCGCAAACGCCGAATTGCCGCCGGCTCAGGCAGAAGCGTAGAAGAGGTCAACCGCCTTATCAAACAGCTTGAGCAGATGCAGAAGATGATGAAGCAGATGACAGGCAAGGGCAAAGGCAAGAAGGGCAAGCGCAGAGGAGGACTTCCCGGACTCGGCGGCGGCCCCTTTAACGGAGGCGGCACCGGTTCAGGCTTCGGTTTCTGAAAAATTTCGGGTTATTAAGTCATAAACGACTTTTTAATACAAAATCAAATTTATTTTATGGAGGAAAATACCATGGCAGTAAAAATCAGACTTCGCAGAATGGGTGCTAAGAAAAACCCCTTCTACCGTATCGTTGTTGCAGATTCCCGCTATCCCAGAGACGGTCGTTTCATTGAGGAAATCGGCACATACAACCCCCTTGCAGATCCCGCAGAGGTAAAGGTTGACGCTGAAGCAGCTAAGAAGTGGATTGCAAACGGCGCACAGCCCACAGATAAGGTTAAGGCTCTTCTTAAGAGAGACGGCATTATCTAAAACAGTTTAGGAGGATTCAGATGAAAGATTTACTCACAATCATTGCAAAGGGTCTTGTTGAGTCTCCTGACAGTGTTGAGGTAACAGCTGACGAACCTTTAGAGGACGGCACTGTGGTTTATCACATCCATGTTGCAGAGGACGATATGGGCAGAATCATCGGCAAGCAGGGCAGAATTGCCAAGGCTATCCGTACAGTTGCCCGCTCCGCAGCAATTCGCAAGGACAAGAAAATTCAGGTTGAAATCGACTGATTTCCGCCTAAATAAACTTAATCAGGTTTATGAGTGGACATACGGAATTGTTGCCGTGTGTCCTTTTTTCTGTCCCTTTGCGAAGCGACCGGCTTCCTCAGCTGAAGCTATCTGCAATTTGACAACAGAAGCAAAATTTATTATACTGATAAACTGAGGTGAGATATATTTATGACTTCATTTTTATCGACCGCTTACTATAAAACGAAGCCCGTTAAAGCCTTTGTTTCATTGGCGCTTGTTTTGGTGCTTGCAATGTCTGCAATGCTTGCTTCTCTCAGCGTTTCCGCTGAGGAGACTCTTACCTACGGCTACTTTAATTATGTTGTTGACGATGACGGAGTTTGCATTACAGAGTACACAGGCAACGGCGGAGATGTATCTATTCCAAATATGATTGACGATAAGTCTGTTATAGCAATCGGTGACGAGGCCTTTTGGTACCGTGACGATGTTACGAATGTTGATTTGCCCGATTATCTTGAATATATAGGGATCCGTGCATTTCAGGGCTGTTCTTCCCTTGATGCAATCGTTTTGCCGGACACCGTAATTGAGATTGGCGACGCTTGCTTTGAATCCTGCAAAAATCTCAAGGCAATCAATATTCCTGCCGACCTTTTGTATGTCGGTGCATTTGCCTTTGACGATACACCTTGGATTACTCGCTTTGAGGATAATACCTCAATCATTTTCGGCGGAAAAGTTTTTTATAAGTATCTCGGCAATTCTCCTGTTGTAAGTATTCCCAAGGGAGTAACAGGTATCAGTGCAAACGCCTTTGAGGGCAACACAAAGATTGAGTATGTGAGTATTCCCGAGTCAACTCTTTTCATAGGAGATATGTGCTTCCTCAACTGCCCTAAGCTCAAGGTAATTAGCCTTCCTGATGAGCTTTACTATATGGGCGCCAGCGCCTTTGGTTATCACAGCACATCCGAAAGCTCCGAAACCGTAATGTATGACGGAGTTACTATATACGCAAATGAGGGTACTCTCGGTGCGGATTACGCGAAGGAGTACGAGATAACTCTCAAATCTCCTGCCGACCACGCAACACCTGACGAGCTCCCCGAAGCTGAGACTTGTACCGTAAAGGACTATATCTCGGAAGAAGGGGAGAAGCAGGGGCTGTTTTCAAGCGGCAATAACCTTGCTGCGTTCATTATAATCACCGCCTCTTGTGTAGGAATTGTAGGCGGACTTGCTCTTGTATTCGGCATTCGTGAAAAAAAGCTCAGTAAAGAGAAAAAGCAGAGGAACGAGCAAAAGGCAAAGAATAATAGCTCTAAGAGAAAGAAAAAGTAATTGAGGGAACATATGCTTAAGGAATATCTTGAAGTTGGAAAAATAGTCGGAACTCACGGTATCTTAGGTGAGCTGAGAGTTGAGTGCTGGTGTGATTCACCTCAGTTTCTCTCAAAGTTTAAGGTATTGTATTTTGATAAAGGCGACAAGAAGCTTTTAGTCAAATCCCGCCCTCATAAAAATATCGCTCTTGTAAAAATCGAGGGTGTCGATACTGTTGAGCAGGGCGATATGCTTCGCGGTAAGGTGCTCTATATGAACAGAAAGGACGCCAAGCTTCCCAAGGGCTCTTACTTTATTCAGGACCTTGTGGGCTTGGAGGTTAAGGATGTTAACACCTCTGAGCTTTACGGTACGCTCACAGATGTTCTCAAGACAGGAGCTAACGATGTATACGAGGTTAAGGATCAAAACGGCAAGGCTTACTATGTCCCTGTTATTCCTCTTGTCGTAAAGGAAGTTAACACCGAAAAAGGCTATGTGCTCATTGAGCCGATGAAAGGTATTTTTGACGATGAGAATTGACCTTATAACCCTGTTTCCCGAGGTTTGCGAAGCCTACCTTTCAGAGAGCATTATCGGCAGAGCCAGAAAAAGCGGAGCTGTTGAGCTTTACTGTCATCAGCTGCGCGACTATGCATTTGATAAGCATCGCCGTGTTGATGACGCGCCCTACGGCGGCGGAATGGGTATGCTGATGATGGCAGAGCCTATTGCTCTGTGCTTTGAGGATTTATGCGGAAAAATCGGCAAAAGACCGCATTTTATCTATATGTCGCCCAAGGGAAAGACCTTGACTCAGAAGCGCGTCAGAGAAATTTCCGGCGATTATGAAAATATCTGCATTTTATGCGGACACTATGAGGGAGTGGACCAGAGAGTGCTGGATATGCTTGTGGACGAAGAAATCTCCATAGGCGACTATGTGCTCACAGGCGGTGAGCTTCCGGCTCTGGTGCTCTCGGATGCGGTTGCAAGAATGCTTCCCGGGGTGCTCTCAAGCGACGAGTGCTTTGAGCTTGAAAGTCATTTCAGTTCGCTTTTAGAATACCCTCAGTACACCCGCCCCGAGGTATGGCGAGGTGAGAATGTGCCCGAAGTGCTGATGAGCGGTCATCACGCAAACATTGAAAAATGGCGCAGAGAGCAGGCGATAAAAGCTACTTTCAGACTTCGTCCCGATATGCTCAGCGAAGCAGAGCTGAGTCCCAAAGAACAGCTTTTTTTGAAGTCGCTTTCAGAGTCAAATTCTGATGACTGATGTCACCAAAAAGCTATTGTTATTTTGCACAATAAACAAACCGGGTTTTTGTTAACAATAGTGTATCAAAACAAAAATGATTTTATCCTGTTGACCTCTTCGATTTTTGTGGATATAATAACAAAAAATGAATGATTATGATAAGCCGTCACGAGTATGATGTTGTGCGGTCTCAAAAATTCACAGTAAAGATAAGAGAGGGTTATACCATGTATGGTAAGGATGTTTTAGTTCAGAATAAAACCGGTTTGCACGCCCGTCCGGCGACTTTCTTCATTCAGAAGGCAAACGAGTTCAAATCCACAGTTTGGGTTGAGAAAGACGAGAGAAGAGTAAACGCAAAGAGTCTCCTTGGTGTTCTGTCACTTGGTATCCTCGGCGGTACAACTATAAAAATTTTTGCTGACGGCCCTGATGAGACAGACGCAGTTGAGGGCTTGGTATCTCTTGTTGAGTCGGGTTTTGCTGAGTAATATTGCTGAGTAAGATTGTTTTTCGAGGCGGAGTTATCTCCGCCTCTTTTGTTTTTTGATGAGAAAAGGCAATATGAGATTATCCTTTGCAGAGGAATGAGGTTTTCCTCAAAAAGCTGACGGTGTATCCTACCTCTTGCACCTTTCAGACCAAACAATAAGGCGGTGAGACTGTGAACGAAAAAATGGCTGAGCTAAGGAAAAAGGCAATGGCTTTGCCTCTTCAGCCCGGAGTCTATATTATGAAGAACAAGGCCCGTGAGATTATCTATATCGGCAAGGCGAAGAAGCTGAAGAACCGGGTGTCTCAATACTTCGGCTCGCAGAATAACCACGCCGACAAGGTCAGACGAATGGTATCTCAGGTCAACGACTTTGAGTATATAATCACCGACAGCGAGTTTGAGGCGCTTATTCTTGAATGCAGTCTCATCAAACAGCACACCCCTAAATATAACATCTTGCTAAAGGATGACAAGGGCTACAGCTATATTAAAGTGTGGGGAGAGCCTTGGAGGAGAATTACCTGCGCTCTTCAAAAAGAGGACGACGGAGCGAAGTACATCGGCCCTTATAAGTCAAGCTACTTTGTAAAGCAGGGAGTTGAAGCGGCAAATACAGCCTTCCGTCTGCCCACCTGCAAAAGACGGTTTCCCGAAGATTTCGGCAAGGGCAGACCTTGTCTTAACTTCCATATTAAAAAATGCTCTGCACCCTGCACAGGCAGAATCAAACTCAAGGATTACAACGAAAATGTAGAAAGAGCCCTGACTTTTTTGTCGGGTGGCAGTAACGAATCTCTCAGAGCCTTGACCGCTGAAATGAACGAGGCGTCTGATAATCTCAATTTTGAGCGTGCCGCAGCTCTGCGTGACAGCATCAATGCTATCAAACGGCTGTCGGATAAACAAAAGGTTATCCAATCCAAGGTGAAGGATCAGGATGTAATTGCATATTTCTCCGACGGAAATAAAGCTTGTTTTGAGGTCTTTCGCTTTGAGGGCGGAAGACTTTGCGACAGACAGGATTTTCCTATGGATACTACCTTTGACGATAAAGAGGCAAGGGCAGAATTTGTGGCAAGCTATTACAGCGGTAGAATAGATATCCCGCGCAATATAACCCTTGACGGTCCTGCTGAGGGACAAGGACTTTTGGAAAGGTATCTTTCTGAGAAAAGCGGCAGAAGAGTATATATTACAGTTCCTCAAAAAGGTGAGCAGAGACAGATTGCCGATATGTGCAAGCAAAATGCCGCAGAGCGAGTTGCCCAGCTTAAGGGTGCAACAGGCAGGGAGCTTTCTGTTTTGGAGGAGCTTCGCGAGGTGCTTTCACTTGAAAAGGTGCCTGTGTATATTGAGGCTTACGATATTTCTAACACATCAGGCACAGAGAATGTTGCCGGTATGGTTGTGTTTGAAAACGGCAAGCCGCTTAAAAAGGCATACAGAAAATTCAAGATTAAATCCTTTGAGGGACAGGATGACTACGGCTCAATGCGAGAGGTGCTGAGCCGTCGGTTTGAAGAGTATACAGCCCACAGGGAAGAGGGCGCGGGCTTTGGCAGACTGCCTGACTTAATCCTCCTTGACGGCGGACAGGGACAGGTGTCTGCGGTAGAGCCTCTTCTTTCTCAGTACGGCCTTGATATTCCGCTTTTCGGTATGGTCAAGGATAACCGTCACCGCACAAGAGCTATCACAGGCAGCGGCAGAGAAATCTCCATCAGCGCCCGACAAAAGGTTTTTGCCTTTATCGGCTCTGTGCAGGACGAGGTTCACCGGTTTGCAATAGGGTACCACCGTAACCGCAGAAGCAAGGCTGCGCTCAAAAGCTCCCTTACAGATATCGAGGGCATAGGCGCGGAGCGTGCAAAGGCTCTGCTCAGGTACTTTAAGACCGTCAGGAATATTCAAAGCGCCGACCTTGCCGAGCTTCAGTCTGCACCCAAAATGACAAAGGCAACGGCTTTGGCGGTTTACCGAAGCTTTCATCCCTCAGAAAATGAAGATAATAAGAATTGAGGCATATAAATGAGAGTAATAACAGGACTTGCCCGTGGCAGAAAATTAGAAACCTTAACAGGTGTTGAGGTAAGACCTACTACCGATATGGTTAAAGAGGCGGTTTTTTCGATAATTCAGTTTCAGGTTCAGGGCAGAATGTTTTTGGACCTTTTCGCAGGTTCAGGTCAAATGGGCATTGAGGCTATTTCCAGAGGCGCAAAGGGCGCTTGTTTTGTAGACATCAGCCGTGACGCCATAGCGGTAATTAAAAAGAACATAAAAACAGTAGGCTTTGAGGATAAGTCAGAGGTTTGCTTCGGTGATTCTCTCAGCGTTCTCAGAACCTGCCGCGAGAAATTCGATGTTGCTTTTTTAGACCCTCCATACGGCAAAGGTCTTGTTGAGAAGGCTCTTCAGCTTATTCCCGATGCAATGAACGAGGGCGGAGTAATTGTCTGCGAAACCGCCGCCGAGGAGGAGCTTCCCGAGAAAGCAGGGGAATTCCTCCTTGACAGAACATACCGTTATGGTAAAATAAAGATAACAACTTACAGACACCCTGAGTCTGAATGAATCTAAGCTTTTACTCACAGCGGAGAATTTATTTGGAGGTATCGTGATGAAAATTGCTATTTGTCCCGGTAGCTTTGATCCTGTGACCTTAGGTCACTTGGATATTATCGAGCGTGCATCGGGCCTTTTTGATAGGGTAATTGTAGCGGTGCTCTGCAATGCCGAGAAGCACCCAAGCTTCACCGTGGAGGAGAGAATGGAGCTCCTCAAAGAAACCACCGGTAAATTCCCGAATGTTGAAGTGGACAGCTTTGACGGACTGCTGGTGGACTATGCCAAAAAGAAGGGTGCGGTTGCAGTCGTCAAGGGACTCAGAGCGGTTTCCGACTTCGAATACGAGTTTCAGATGTCTATGATAAACAAAAAGCTTTATCCCGAGTTGGAGACAGTTTACCTCAATACAAGTCAGGATTATATGTACCTAAGCTCCAGCGTCATTAAGCAGATTGCGTCGTTTGGCGGAGATATCAGTAACTTTGTTCCTGAGTTGATTAGTGATAAAATAGTTGACAGACTCAAAAATATGTGAAATAATAAAGATATATTCAGATTTGTGATAGGAAAGGGAGATAACTAATGAAAAGAGTCGAAGAGCTTCTTAACGAATTACAGGATATAATGAACGATGCAAAGGCAGTACCTCTTACAGGCGGTAAGTCTTTGATTGATACAGAACAGGTGCTTGATATTCTTGATGAGATTCAGGACTCTCTGCCCTCTGAGATTCGCCAGGCTAAGAATATCGTTTCCGACAGGTCTCAGATCATTGCCGAGGCTAAGAGCGAGGCTGAGGATATTATCCGTGCTGCCGAAGAGAGAAAGAAACAGCTTATAAGTCAGGACGAGATTGTTCGCGCTGCTCATGCACAGGCTACCGAGATGATTAATGATGCAAAGGCTAAGACTGCTGATATGCGTAAGGCAGCCAGCGAATTTGTTGAGGATATTATGAAGAAGACCGATGACGCTATCACTTCTCAGCTTACAGAGCTTCGCAAGACCCGTCAGAACATCAAAATGACTCAGAAAACCTCAGGCGGAAATGCAAATATGTAACCTTTGTAATTTTTTTACAGAGAACTAAAATCGAATAAATGTTCCAAAAAATTAAGCATAATTTCGGGATTTCCCGAAGTTATGCTCTTTTTTTGTCTAATATGCAGTAAACAGAGGTTACAAAATTAGTAAAAAGTTCGTAATCTTTCTCTTGCAATTTTGAAACCTCTATTGTATAATAAACATACAGTAGCATTTAGTGGCATAAAAGGTCACAAAGAAGCTGAAAATTGAAGCTTTTGAAGGCGAAGGACAACTGAGTATTGAAAAGCGAAAATATAGCGGCGTTGAGAACGCCTTTTGAAAAGATGTTCGCCGAAGCTTAAAAGGCTACAGGAAACGGAGGTGGCAAAATGTTCATAGGTATGACTAATCAGAGCCTTGATGTCAAGGGAAGAGTTGTTCTCTCTCAAAAATACCGTGATGAGCTTGGTGAAAGCTTTTATGTAACAAACGGACTTGACCCTAACAACAAGTGTATCCAGTTTATGTCGGCTGAACAGTTTGACCGTCTTCGCAATCAGATAAGAGCCTTGCCGGTTGCTACGGCTGTTAAGCTTCAGTACGCACTTATTTCACCTGCTTCTGAGGTTACCGCAAATGCTCAGGGCAGAGTGCAAATTCCTCAAGCGCTGAGAGAACGCGCAAAGCTTACAAAGGATATTGTAGTCCTCGGTATGGATACCCGAATTGAGGTTTGGGACAAAGAGACTTATGACGCCTTCATTGAGAAACAGATGCAAGAGTCCTTCACAGACGCTCTTGAGCTGTTGAGGCTTTGATTATGAGCTTCAGTCATTTGCCGGTACTCCTTTCCGAGACCGTGGAAGGGCTTAACATAAAGCCTCAGGGCGTTTATGTAGACGGCACCGCCGGCGGAGGAGGTCACTCCTCAGAGATACTCAAAAGGCTCAAGGGCGGTACGCTTTACTCAATCGACCGAGATCCCGACGCCATAAAGGCTGTGAGCGAAAGGTTTAAGGACGAGCCCTCTTCAAGGATAATCAAAGGCCGCTTCGGTGATATGAAGGAGCTTTTGAATGAACTTGGCGTCTTTAAGGTTGACGGAGTGCTCCTTGACATAGGCGTTTCCTCACATCAGCTTGATACAGCTGAGCGCGGATTTTCTTTTCATGAGGACGCACCTCTTGATATGAGAATGAGTCAGGAGGGCAAAACCGCAGCGGACCTTGTAAACACCTTGGACGCACAGGAGATAGCAAGGATAATAGGCACCTACGGCGAAGATAAATTCGCTTTTTCCATAGCAAAGAACATTGTTAAATACAGAGAGTCTCAGAAGCCCGTTGAAACCACTTTGGAGCTTGCCGAGATTGTAAAAAACTCGGTCCCCCAGAGAGTAAGGCGAGAAGGTCACCCGGCGAGACAGACCTTCCAAGCCTTGAGAATTGCAGTAAACGATGAATTCGGGGAGCTTGAAAGAGGCCTTAAAGGAGCTTTTGAGCTGCTTGTCCCGGGTGGCAGGCTTGCGGTCATCACTTTCCATTCAATTGAGGACAGGATAACAAAACAGCAGATGGCTGCTTGGTGCACCGGCTGTACCTGCCCGAAGGATTTTCCGGTTTGTGTTTGCGGGAACACGCCTAAGGCAAAGCTTGTTACACGCAAGCCCATAACCGCCACAGAGCAGGAGTTAAAAGAAAACAACAGAAGCCGGAGCGCAAAGCTCAGAATTTGCGAGAAGCTTTAATAAGTCTGAAATATCACGAATTAACACACAGTGTGAAAGCAAAAGGGGAGTCAATATGGCATACGGCGCATACAGTATGAACAGCAGAGGATATGACTTGAGCCTTTTTGAGACTCACGGAACTGCAGTTCCTAAGCCCCAGCCTCAGAAGGTTAAAAAGAAAAACACAAAGAATAATATAGTAGAGCTTCCTAAGATGTCTGATGACAAATCCGCGCGCAGAAAGCACAATGTCAAGGGTCTTTTGATAGGCTTTGCAATGTCTGCCGTTATAGTTTTACTGCTTGGCTTCCTTGTCAGCGGACAGGTAAGACTCGCAGAGCTCAATCAGCAGATTTCTGTTGCCGAGACCGAGCTTTCTCACAGAGTCAGCGAATATACTCAGATGCAGTCCAAGGTTGTAGGTACACTTTCAACCTCGGCAATTGAGGAGTATGCACGCACAGAGCTGGGTATGACAAAGGCGACAAACCAGCAGAAGGAATATATCAGTCTCTCTCAGGGTGACAAGGCAGAGGTATTCGAGGAGAAGAACGATACAATTTTCACTGTTATCGGCGACTTCATAGGTTCCCTTTGGTCATAACATACCCCTGAGTTTAATAAGTATGTTATGTGTGAGCGAGAGTTAAGATTTTAGTCTTGACTCTTTTTCTGCTATTCTAAGGGGATAAAAATTTGGAGAAATTTAGGAAATATGAAGATTTTTATGATAAAAAACAGTAGAAAGGGGTAGAGATATATGGCAAAAGGTGCAAAGCAAATGTTTGAGAAACGCTCTCGTAATTTGCTTATTATGATTCTTGTAATCGGATTCGGCGCTGCAATATGCCGTCTTGGATATCTTCAGGTGTTCAAAGCAGCTGAGCTTGAGCAAAAAGCAGTCAGTCAACAGCTTACCGATACAACCCTTTCCGCAAAACGGGGAACTATTTATGACAGAAACGGCAAGGTGCTTGCTACTTCTGCCTCTGTTTGGAGAGTTGTGCTTGCTCCTGTCTATCTTCATAATGACGAGGAGCGTCATATTGTTGCAGACGGCCTTGCAGAGATTCTGGATTTGGACAGCGACTATATTTTTGAAAAGTCACAGCAAAGCAGTTACTATGTTGAAATAAAGAGACAGATTGAGTCTGATACCCGTCAAGAGGTGCTGGACTTTATTGATAAAATCACAGAGGAAAACGATATAAACGGACAGTGCATCTATCTTTTAGACAGCTACAAGCGTTACTATCCCTTTGGCTCGCTAGCTTCTGCGGTGATCGGCTTTACAGGCTCGGATGACCAGGGACTATCCGGAGTTGAGTATCAGTACGACGCAGAACTCACAGGCACTCCCGGCAGACTTGTAACCGCAACAAACGCAGTGGGCACTGCAATGCCTTTCCAGTACAGTCAGAATATTGAGGCTGTGGACGGAAGCTCCCTCACTTTAACAATTGACGAAACAATTCAGTCTATTGTTGAAAAGTATATGGAGGAGGCTATTGAGGAAAACAAAGTTGAGTGCCGCGGAGTTTGCATTATTATGGATGTAAACACCGGCGAGGTTTACGCAATGGCGTCGGTTGGCGGTTTTGACCTTAACGACCCCTTTACCCTTGATGAAAAATCCAGAGCGGCAATCGCAAAGCTTCCGGAGAATGAGCGTGCCGAAGCAGAAAGCGTTGCTCTCTCTAAAATGTGGAGAAACAAGGCTGTCAGCGATACATACTACCCCGGCTCGGTATTCAAGATGTTTACCGCCGCGATGGCAGTCGAAGAGAATGTTGTTTCTGAGGAATCTACCTTCTTCTGTCCCGGATACTATACAATCAGCGGTGTTACAATGCACTGCCATCTGCATTCCGGCCACGGTACACAAACTTTCCGAGAGAGCATCAAAAACTCCTGCAACCCTGCGTTTATGCAGATTGGCGAAAAAATCGGAAGAGAGAAGTTCTGGCAGTATTATCAAGCCTTCGGCTTTTCCGAGAAAACAGGTATTGACCTTCCAGGCGAGGCAAATGACATCTTCTTTTCAGAGGACGGTTCAATGCTTCCCGTAAATTTGGGTACTGCTTCTTTCGGTCAGAACTTTGCAATCACTCCCATTCAGATGGCAACTGCCGTGTGTGCAATTGCAAACGGAGGATATGTAGTTCAGCCTCATGTGGTATCTCAGATTTTAGACAGCGACGGCAATGTGCAGAGCACAGCATCAACCGAGGTTAAGCGCCAGGCTGTATCTTCCGAGACAACAGAGCTTATTCGAGACATACTTGAAGAAAACGCTGTTTCCGGCTCAGGTAAAAACGGCTATGTTGCAGGCTACCGTGTAGGCGGAAAAACAGGTACATCCGAGAAAAAGCTCGACGAAAACGGTGACGGTATAGACGATTATATCGCATCCTTCTGCGGGTTTGCTCCTGCTGACGATCCCGAGGTTGTATGCCTTGTGTTCTTCGATACACCAACAGGCGGAGCTTATTACGGCAGCCAGGTTGCGGCGCCTGTGTTCTCAAAGATTATGGCAGAGGTACTGCCTTATCTGGAGGTTGCCACTCAGTATACTGAGGAGGAGCTTGAGGCTCTTGATAAAACAACGGGAACTTATGTTGGACTCTCCCTTGAAGAGGCACAGAGAGCAGTTGCTTCCGACGGCTTTACCTGTGGCGTTAAGGGCGACGGCGATACCGTTCTGGCTCAGGTTCCTGCCGCAGGAACATCAATTCCTCAGGACGGCAATGTGGTGCTGTATACCGACGAAGAGAGCGCAAAGAAGCAGATTGAAATGCCGAATCTAATCGGCTACAGCATATACGATGTAAATTATCTTGCATCGCTTTATGATATTAATATCAGTATTACAGGTGCAACAACAACTTCCTACAGCGTTGCTTCTTCACAGAGCATACCCGAGGGAACACTTGTCTCTCCGGGTACGGTTGTAAAGGTTACCTTTACCGCCGGAGGAGTACAGGACTAAGGTGATAATTGATGAAAGGTACAAACATTCGGGTGATAGGCAAGAGCGAGGATACCTCCCATATACTGGAGCTTGTTGACGCTTGCCTTGAGGAAACCCCGACACAAATAGGAGATATAGCTGTATTTGTCGAGAGCCTGCATAGCGAAACGCTTTCAGAGACAAAGGTGAAGTATGCCGTTATTCCAGCCGAGGACAGAGATAAGCTTCCTTTGGGCATTAAGGCAATCAACTTTGCCGTCGGCGACAGCAGTGCAGATGTCTGTGCTCTCAATCTTCAGCACAGAGAGCAAAGCTCAAGCTTTGAGATCCTCCATGACAGCTTTATGGGCAGGGTTTTCTTTACCGCTGACTGCAAATACTCTCAGCTTCAGATTCTGATAGCCTATACTGTTTTAGCATTTATAGGTGTTGAGAACGACAAGATTTTGCAAAGAATAAACAAGCTATTAAAATGAAGGACGGTTTAGCTTATGAGTGAAAGTATAATTAATTGCCTTTGGGCTTTTGCCGCTGCTATTGTGGCTTTCGGTATTTCGGCACTTTTGGGCAGGGTTTTAATACCTTATCTTCACAAGCTGAAATTCGGTCAGACTATACTTGATATAGGTCCCGATTGGCACAAGAAAAAGCAAGGAACACCTACTATGGGCGGTATAATGTTTATCGTAGGCATTATCGTCTCGACAGTAGTGTGCTACACCGTCAGAATAGTTATGGAGGAAGTTCCCTCCACGGAGGTATTCAATATCTTTATCGGTGTTGTAATGGCTCTTTGCTACGGTGTTATCGGCTTTATAGATGACTATATCAAGGTTGTTAAGAAGCGCAACTTAGGTCTTACCGCTATGCAGAAGCTCATAATGCAGTTTGCGGTTGCAATCCTTTATCTCTTGACTCTTCGCTTTATCGGCAAAGACACAGGACTCACATCTACCTTTATTCCTTTTGTCGGTACTGTTGAGCTTGGCTGGTTTTATTATTTGATTGCTTCCGTTGTGATTGTAGGAATTGTAAACGCTGCAAATCTCACCGACGGAATTGACGGACTCGACGGCTCAATAACCTTTTTTGCCGCAATCTTTATGATGCTTATTTCCAGTATGGTTGCAAACATCGGCGGCGTTATCGAGAGCGCTGCTCTCGCCGGCGGATGCCTTGGCTTCCTTGTTTGGAATTTCCATCCTGCAAAGGTGTTTATGGGCGACACAGGCTCTCTGTTTTTGGGCGGTATGGTTTGCTCTGTGCTCTTTGCTTTGGATATTCCGATTTTGGTTATTCTCATCGGAATAATGTATCTTGTTGAGATGTTTTCTGTTATGCTTCAGGTTACATATTTCAAGCTGACTCACGGCAAACGCCTTTTTAAGATGAGCCCGATACATCATCACTTTGAGATGTGCGGCTGGAGCGAGGTTAAAATTGTCTGCGTATTCAGCCTTATCACCGCTATCGCAGGTGTTATAGCAGTTGTGATAACATACTTCGGAGTTGTTAAGCTACCTGGCTGAGAGTTTCTTTGATTTACTTCATTTAAGGAAAAGGGAGGGAGAAAATTGAAGCGCACAAGTTATCTGAACACAAAAACTGCGCCTGACAGAGAATATCTTTACCGGCGTAGTGCGGCTGCCGCTTCAAGCGGTGGCGGTGTTGCGTCAAAAAGCCCTTCCCGCAAAGCAAAAGAGGGCAAAAAGAATAGCAAGGTTAAGCTTATCAATGTCGGTCTTGGAATAGATATGCCCTTCTTTATTATAGTAATGGTGCTTCTCACAATCGGTATCATTATGATGTTCTCTGCAAGCTACCCCGTAGCCTATGCAGAGGAGGGCGACAGCTATTACTATCTGAAAAGACAGCTTGTTTTTGCGGTTATCGGTGTAGCTTTTATGATAGGACTTTCCTTTGTCAATTATCGCATTTACTATGTTTTGGCAAAGGTGATCTTGGGTATTTCCTTTGTGGCTCTTATTGTGGTGCGCCTTATTCCTTCGTCAACGGGTATTCACCGATGGATAAACTTAGGACCGATTTCCATTCAGCCGTCGGAGATTGCAAAATTCAGCGTAATAGTATTTCTTGCCTATTGGGGTACAAAATACGCCGAAAAGATGCAGTACATAAAATATGGCTTGCTGCCCGGTATGGTACTCTTCGGCGTTGTGGCAGGACTTCTCCTTTTGGAGCCTCACTATTCGTGTATCGCTATTATTTTTGTGCTTGTTCTTTTTATGCTGTTTATGGCAGGATTGCCCATAAAATACTTTATTGTTATCATAGGAGTAGCAATCACGGCAGGATTAATCGCTTGGGCAACAGGACTGTTGGGATATGCAATGGAGCGTATGGACGGCTGGGGACAGGCGCTTATTTATACCACAGACGAAATGTGGGATACTACCTGGCAGACGAGAAATTCCCTCTACGCCATAGGCTCAGGCGGAATTTGGGGGCTGGGCTTAGGACAGTCTCGTCAGAAGTACCTCTATTTGCCTGAGCCTCAGAACGACTTCGTTTTTGCCATTGTTTGTGAAGAGCTGGGACTCATCGGCGCAGGTGTCATTCTTATTCTGTTCGGCGTTCTTGTTTGGCGCGGAATCACAATGGCCCGCAATGCCGGTGATACTTTCGGAAAGCTTCTGGGCTGCGGACTTGTGGCACAGGTCGGCTTGCAGGTTGTTCTCAATATTTTGGTTATCACCGACTGGATGCCCAACACAGGTATTTCACTTCCTTTCTTCAGTTACGGAGGAAGCTCATTGATAATGCTATTGGCACAGATGGGCATTGTGCTTTCTGTTTCAAGAAATGCGAAAATCGAGAAGGTGTAATCTACATAAGGTTCTAAGGAAGGCTTAGTATGAAGATATTACTTGCCGGCGGAGGAACTGCCGGACACATAAACCCTGCAATTGCGATTGCAGAGTATATTAAGGCACAAGAAGCAGACGCAGAGATTCTTTTTGTAGGAAATGCAGGAGGCTTAGAGCAGAAGCTTGTACCCAAAGCAGGCTTTGAAATTAAGTCTATATCAATCAGAGGCTTCAAAAGAAGCCTGAGTCCGAAGGCGATTTGCTCTAATGTGGGCACAGCCTTTAAGGCGGTTTCAGCTTCTTCTGCTTCTAAGAAAATAATTCGGGAGTTTGCCCCTGATATCTGTGTCGGTACAGGCGGATATGTTAGCGGACCTGTTATCCGTGCCGCGCAGAAGCTCAAAATTCCCACTGTTATTCACGAGCAAAACGCCTATCCCGGCGTTACCAATAAAATGCTTGCAAAGGACGCAAAGCGGGTTATGCTTGCTATGGAGGCCGCACGCAGTCGCTTGGGAGAAAACTTAAGCTTTGTCCTTACAGGCAATCCTGTCCGTCCTCAGATTATTGCGGCAAACAAAGAAACGGCAAGAAAGGCGCTCAATCTCGATAGCCGTCCGGTGGTGTTATCCTTTGGCGGTAGTATGGGTGCAAGAGTAATAAACGAAAGTATGGCAGGAATAATCGCCCGAAGCGGTAAGGATAAGAAGTATCAGCATATCCACGGCTACGGACAGTACGGCAAGTGGTTCCCCGATTTGCTGAGAGATAGGGGAGCAGACCCCGATTCCTGCGATAATCTTGATGTGCGGGAATACATAGATAATATGGATATGTGCCTTGCTGCGGCAGATGTCGTAGTGTGTCGCTGCGGAGCAATCACCCTCAGCGAGCTTCAGATTCTGGGCAAGCCCTCGGTGCTTATTCCTTCGCCTTATGTGGCAGAGAATCATCAGTACCACAACGCTATGGCTCTGGTAGAGCAAAACGCCGCTTCAATTATCGAGGAAAAAGATATATCCGAAGAAAAGCTTACCGCAGAGATAGACAGACTTTTGTCGGATAAAGCGCTTCTCAAGGAATATTCAGAGAATGTAAGCAAAATGGCAATTGCAGACGCTAACCGCAGAATATATAAGACAATAAAAACCGTTCTTGCAGAGAGCGGTAAATAAAGTGTAAATTCACACCCTAGTATTCATCGGCATAGAATATGGAGCGTAGGCTTTATTATTTTGTGCTGAGAGGGTGTTGAGTTTGTCTAAACTGCTTATAAACGGAGGCAAAAGACTTCAGGGTGAGGCAAGGGTACAGGGCTCAAAAAACAGCACTCTGCCGATACTTGCGGCGACCATTTTATCTGCTGATGAGAATGTTATTCACAACTGTCCCTGCCTTTCTGACATAGACGCGTCTGTTAAGATTTTGCGTTACCTCGGCTGCACTGCTTCCCGCCACGGACACACTCTTGTTGTCAATACACGGGATATGAGCGGTAATGTAATCCCTGACTCCCTGATGCGCGAAATGCGTAGCTCGATTATTTTTCTCGGCGCTATCTTAGCCCGCACAGGCAAGGCGAAGCTCAGCTTCCCCGGCGGCTGTGAGTTAGGTCCAAGACCTATCGACCTGCACCTTGACGCACTGAGAAAAATGGGTGCTGTGATTAAAGAGCACCACGGCGAAATTGTCTGCACAGCTCCGAAGGGGCTTCGCGGAGCGAAAATTTCCCTTGCTTTTCCAAGCGTAGGCGCAACAGAGAACATAATGATTGCCTCAACACTTGCATCGGGAACAACGGTTATTACCAATGCCGCCCGTGAGCCTGAAATTGTAGACCTTGCAGATTATCTCAACAAGTGCGGCGCAGATATATGCGGAGCAGGAGAAGGCACAATCGTAATTGAGGGAAAAAGCGAAATGCACGGCACTGCCCACAATGTTATTCCCGACAGAATCGTTGCGGCGACTTTGATGTCGGCAGCGGCAGTCACAGGCTCAGACATCATTCTTGAGGATGTTATTTCCTCACACCTCTTGGCAGTGACTCCTATTTTTGAGGAGGCCGGCTGTGAGGTGCAAACAGACAAAGGCAAGCTTTCAATAAAATCGCCGGCGCATCTCAAAGCGCTTAAAATGATAAGAACAACTCCTTACCCGGGATTCCCCACAGACGCCCAGGCTCCTATGCTTTCGCTTTCAACTCTGGCTGACGGCATAACGGTTTTTGTAGAAACAATATTCGAGAACAGATACAAGCATGTATCCGAGCTGATAAGAATGGGAGCAAACATTAAGGTAGAGGGTAGAGTTGCGGTTGTTGAGGGAGTAAGTGAGCTGTACGGCACCTGTGTAGAGGCTCAGGACCTTCGAGGTTCAGCGGCCCTTGTAGTAGCAGGCCTGGCAGCGCAGGGCGAGACAGAGGTTGACACAACCCGATATCTGGAACGAGGATATGAAGAGCTGGATGTAACCCTTTCGATGCTTGGTGCAGATATCAAGAAGATATAAAGATGAGAATATAAGAAAAATTAAAATATATTCGGGATGTTCAAAGAAAAGGAGGCGGTAATGTGGATGAAAAGACAACAAAAATTCCTTCGCTGAAGGATTTTAAGGAAAGCCGCCGTGAGCGTGATGCACAGGCTCAGAGAAGCACAAGTATGCAGACAAAAAAGCAGATGGAAAGAAGCCTTGACAGAAGCAAGGCTCAGCAGAGAAGCACACGCTCACAAAAAGAAAACGAATACCGCAACGAGCCGCTTAAAAAGAAAATGCCGCATAAAGCCGAGCGTACACATACCGAGGCTATGCGAAGCAGACCTGCTTCGTCAGATATAGACAGAGACTCTGCTCACACTCAAAGAGACAGAGAGCTCAAGCCGAGAACTTATGTAAGAGACAGCAGAGAAACTCAGCGTGACGCCCGGCGAGCACCAAATCCGGATGCTCAGCGTCAGCGCAGAGACCGTGTTCCTAAGCAAGGCGCAAGCCGAGGCAGAGAAGACAGACAGCCGGCGAACAGAGAGCCCGCCGACAGAAGACAAATTTCAAAGAGCACAAACCGTAAACCGCAGAAACCTCAAAAGGTTAAGAACCACAAGAAGCCGAAAAAGCCGCTGACTCCTCAAATGAGGAAGTTCAGAAATGTTATGCTTTATATAGCTATGATGGCAGTTGTACTCTTGGTTGGAGCTATACTTTCGCTGACAGTTTTCTTCAAAACAGAACACATCAATGTATCCGGCAACGAGATGTACTCCTCTCAGGAGATTATCGAAGCAAGCGGACTTTACATAGGTGAAAATATATTTACAGCCCCTAAGAATACTGCGAAAAAGCGAATTGAAAAAGCTCTTCCTTATATTGAAAGTGCAACGGTGAAAAGCTCAATCCCCGATTCAATCACTATTGATATAGTTATGGCAAAGCCTGCCTGTGTTATTGAGTCCTTGGGCGGTTATTATGTTCTCAACGAAAAGGGCAAGGTCTTAGAAGTGGCGGCGACAAGCGATGAGATTGACGCTCCTGTAATCGAAGGCCTAACCGTCAAAGGTCAGCCGGCAGGCGAATACATAGAGTTTGAGTCCGATGTAACCCTCAAGGCTCTTGAAGAAATGCTTGTGGCATTCAGCACCTACGGCGACGGCAAGGTCACGGCAATTAACTTCTCATCTTCTCAGGATAACTCTGTTCTGAATGTAAAGTATGTTTACGACAACAGAATCGTTGTCTACTTGGGTATTCCGGAGGATATTACCTATAAAATCCAAACTGCCGTCACTATTATTAAAGAAAAAATAGATGTAAATAACGCAACCCTTGCGGGAGATTTAGATGTATCAATGTGCCACGAAACCAACAAATCCTATTTCAATCAGTACACGCTGATTGCTCCTCAGCAGGCAGCACCGACCACAGCACCCACGGACACAACCTCAGCCGAGGAGTAAGAGGTATATTACTGCTTTGTTTTCTTTGCTTTTTTCATCGACAATTTGCGACATCATCTTATGCAAAACGAAGAAATAGCATCGAAATAATTACCTCTCAATCTTTCTGTTCTTATTGAAAATCAGAAAAAAACAAGATTTTTTCAAAAAAATGTTGAAATTATCTTATGAATGTGGTAATTTAATATAGTATAGGATAATGCGTGTTATTATATCCTGTTCATCTATGCAGTTATTTACTTTAATATAGTAATTCAAGGAGGACAAGTTTATGGCTTTTGAGTTAGAAAAAGAGTATGTTGATTATTTACCTGTAATTAAGGTTATCGGTGTCGGCGGCGGCGGCGGAAACGCCATCAACCGAATGGTTAAGATGGAGGTTCGCAATGTTGAATTTATCGCAGTTAATACAGATGAGCATGTTCTCCGCTTCTCCAAGGCTTCTCAGAAGATTCAGATCGGCGAGAAGGTAACTCGCGGTAAGGGCGCAGGCTCTCTGCCTGAGGTTGGTATGAAAGCAGCCGAGGAAAACAGAGAAGAGATTGCAGCCCTTCTTAAGGATACCGATATGGTATTCGTTACTGCCGGTATGGGCGGCGGCACAGGTACAGGTGCAGCTCCCGTTGTAGCAAAGATTGCTAAGGATATGGGTATCCTCACAGTTGCAGTTGTAACAAAGCCCTTTGCTTTTGAGGGCAAAAAGCGTATGGCACAGGCTGAGCAGGGTATTGAACAGCTTGCAGCTTGCGTTGACTCGCTTATTGTTGTTCCCAACGAAAGACTTAAGTTCGTTTCTGAGCAGAGCATCACTCTCCAGAACGCATTTACAATCGCCGACGATATTCTCCGACAGGGTGTTCAGAGTATCTCTGACCTTATCGTTGTTCCCGGTCTTGTTAACCTTGACTTCGCCGATGTAACCGCTATTATGAAGGACGCAGGCTATGCCCATATGGGTATCGGTAAGGCTTCCGGTAAGGACAAGGCAGTTGTTGCAGCAGACGCCGCTATTTCCAGTCCTCTTCTTGAGACTACCATCGACGGCGCTGAGGGCGTCATCATTAACATCACCGCTTCTCCCGATGTATCTCTTGACGATATCGACGCAGCTTCCACAATGATTTCAGAAAAGGCTGCCGATGATGCAAATATCATCTGGGGTGCTGTTATCAACGAGGAAATGAAGGATGAAATCAGCGTTACCGTTATTGCCACAGGCTTTCCCACAGACGGCAAGCAGAAGGCAGAGAAGAAAGCTTCTGCTGCTGTAGGGTCAGCTCAGGCAGAGTCCAGCGACGATGATGACGACAACTTCTACGACATTATGTCTATCTTCAATAAGTAATCAGTAAAATACATATTTGCCACACAGCCTAAGCTGTGTGGCATTTTTTCGGTATTGGTGTTGCGAATATTACAGAGCGATTGTCTTGAATTTCGCTGATTTTTTGCGAGCAAAACAAAGATAAAAGTAGACAGATAAGCAAATCTGGTATATACTAATAAATTATGGAAATAATTGAAATAATTGCTGAG
>JBJEOT010000062.1:0-22299 GCA_051880855.1 Ruminococcus sp. | reverse complement strand
TACATCGTAGCTATCGTCGCCTGTCTCAACAAAGGTCATAGCTGTGCCGGGCCATTTTACAGGACCGGAGCTGCCCTCTGCCCAGTAATATGCAGAAACTTCAGTCCACATCCACTCGTTCTTGAAGTAAACTGTCTTTGCGCCTGAGGGATCGGTGGGTGCCTCTGTGGTTGCTTCTGTGGGCTCAGCTGAAGTCTCCCAATAGCCTGCAGGATTATTGTCAACATTGTCGGTTACGCACCAAACTGTGCTTGTACCTCTGTCGCCTGCTACCCAAGCGTTTCTGACTTCACCGTCAGAAATTCTTACGCGGTTAAAGGTGATATCGGTAACTTCTGCGGGAACCTCTACTGACCATGTCTTGTAGTTGTCTGCGGAAGTCATAACATAAACTGTGCCGGTAACATTGTCAACAAGCTGAATTTCGCGCTCTGCTGCGTTGTTTGACATCCAACCGGTTGTTGTCTTATCTTTAAGTGTGATAACGACTGTGCCGGCTGCTGCAGTTGTCTCTGTGGGCTCAGCTGTTGTCTCAACAGGGGCTGTAGTCTCAGCGCCGGTTGTGGGTTGGGGCTCTGTATAGGGGAATTTGCCGTAGGAGTTTCCGCCTGCACCCTCGTTCAGAGTCTCATCCCATACAGGATAGTAGCAATATCCGTCAAGGATATCTGCGATGTTGGGAGTCTGGTTTCTGTTGCCGGAACCGTCGTCCTTTAATCCGTTAAAGATGATAGTATCCATTCCTGCGGGAACTTCTATTTTATATACATCGTAGTTATCGTCGCCTGTCTCAACAAAGGTCATAGCTGTGCCGGGCCATTTTACAGGACCGGAGCTGCCCTCTGCCCAGTAATATGCAGAAACTTCAGTCCACATCCACTCGTTCTTGAAGTAAACGGTCTTTGTTCCTGTGGGCTCAGTGGCTGCCTCTGTAGTTGCTTCTGTGGGAGCAGCGGTAGTAGCCTCTGTGGGAGTTGAGGGTTTGTACTCGTATGTACCTACGGCATAGTGACCGAGTTCATCAACTTCATCTGTAAGATAGAAGCCTGTACCGTCTGTAAGGCCTGTCTCGATGTTCTGAGTCTGCTCGGGAGTCTCTGCGCCGTTATTGAAGATAACGCCGTCAACGCCTTCTGTGATTGTGTAGCTGTAAATGTCCTCACCGAGGTCATTCTGACCTACAAGAGTCATCTCTACACCGGGCCATTTTGTTGTGCCGCCTGCGAGATTCCAATAGTGAATCATTACCTTATCCCAATTCTTGTTGTTGGTGAAGTAAAGTGTGATTCCCTCAAAAGGAGTCTCTGTAGTTGCTTCTGTGGGAGCAGCGGTAGTAGCCTCTGTGGGGATCTCTGTGGGGATCTCCGTAGGAGCTGTAGCAGGTATGTAAATTATATGATTGATAGGTGTATCAACCTCGATACCTGCAACCCACTTCTGAACAGCAGTTGCGTCCTTAACTGTTACTCTGCCGTCAAAGTCTACATCAGCAAGAACAGTAGCTATTGCATCAAGCTCTTGAAGTCCTGCTGCGTTCTTCTGAATAGCGGTAGCGTCTTTAACATTAACTGTGTCGTTAAAGTCTGCGTCGCCGAGAAGTCCGTAAACTTCGCCGTCAATGCTTGTCTCGTCCAAGCCGGGTACATCTGCAACAGCGAAGCCGTCAGGCACTGTGTAAGCAGAAACTGAAACTGCTGTCATAGACAGCACCATCAGAACAGCCAGCAAGACAGACAAGAATCTTCTTGACTTTTTCATTTGATATTCCTCCTAAGTTTATTTCAGCTTGTGCTGATAATTCATAATACAGTATACAGTATCATTTCATAAAATACAACTATTTTTTTGTAAAAATATGTATTTTTTATTCTCCTTTAGCTGTTTTTTTAATAACATTATATAAATATCCGCCAAAGCCCCGGAGCCTCGGTTATTCTCAAATGCAAATTATTTTGTAACAAACTTAAGGTCTTATTAATAAGATGTAGTGTAACCAGGAAAGGAGGAACCACAATGTGTAACAACGGCTTCTTCGGTGGCAACTGCTGCTGGATCATCATTCTGCTCGTTATCCTGTTCTGCTGCGGCGGCACAGGCAGCGCTTGCGACAACAACGGTTGCGGTTGCGGCTGCTAACAGCAAATAATAACTGCACCTAAAAGCGCAAAAGGGCTCACATCAACAGATGTGAGCCCGATTTTTATTTATGGATTATTCTTTTCATTCTGATTTTTCAGTGCGCGGTATTTCTCAAGGTCTCTGTCTCTGATCTCAACTCGGCGAATCTTGCCCGAGAAAGTCTTGGGCAGAGCGTCGAAATACTCAATCATTCTCGGATACTTGTAGGGAGCTGTGTTGGCCTTAACATAGGCTTTCAGCTCCTCGGTAAGCTCGTCGGAAGGAGTATATCCGGGACGGAGAACAATGTTAGCCTTAACAATCTGACCTCTTGTCTCGTGGGGATAAGCTGTAACAGCAGCCTCCAAAACTGCCGGATGCTCAAGAAGCACGCTCTCAACCTCAAAGGGTCCGATACGGTAGCCGGAAGACTTGATAACATCATCGTTTCTGCCTACATAGTGGAGGAGTCCTTCTTCGTCCTTATATGCTGTGTCGCCGGTGTGGTAATAACCGCCGTACCACTTCTCTCTGGTATCCTCTTTGCTCCAGTTGTAATTGACCAGAAGTCCGCGGGGGCGGGTTGCAACAGTGGGAGCTTTAATGCAAATCTCGCCCGTGATACCCTGCTCGCACTCCTCGCCGTTTATGTCAAGAAGCTTTATTTCATAGCCGGGAACTGGTCTGCCCATTGAACCGGGAACAGGCTTGGACCAGGGATATATTGTACCGATGCAAATGGGAGTTTCACTCTGACCGAAGCCCTCGTGGATTTCAAGGCCTGTAAGCTCCTTCCACTTCTGAAAAACATCGGCAGGAAGAGCCTCGCCCGCAGTACAGCAATGCTGAACTGAGGAAATGTCGTATTTCGTAACATCCTCCTGCAAAATAAAGCGGTACATTGTGGGGGGAACACAGAAAGTATTAACTTTATACTTCTCAATCTTTTCGAGAATATCCTTGCCGTCAAAGCGTTCGAAATCGTAAACCATAATACAGGTCTCACCGAACCATGCTCCGTAAAGCTTGCCCCAAACAGCCTTCATCCAGCCTGTGTCTGAAACGGTAAAGTGAACTCCGCCGTCAACAACTCTGTGCCAGAATACGCCTGTCATAATGTGACCGAGAGGATAGGAAAAATCGTGAACTATCATCTTAGGATAGCCTGTTGTACCGGAAGAAAAGCACATCATCATAGGATCTGTGCTCTTGGTAGCGGCTTTTCCTGTGGGTCTTGTCCACTTGTCTGAAGCTTTCTCAAATCCGGCTTCAAAGTCAATCCAGCTTTCACCTGCATCCTTATGCTCTGTAACCATTTTAAGGCGTACAGTCTCATACTGACCCTCGCCTGCATCGTAGTTTTCTGTGCATTTGCCGTGGCCTGTGATAAGAATTGCGTCAATTCTGCCCACATTACAGCGGTAAATGTATTCGCTTGTTTTGAGCATATCGTTAGCCTGTACTACCACTGCCCCGATTTTGTGCAGTGCTAACAAAACCACCCAGAAAAGGTAGCTTCTTCTGAGAATAAGCAGTACTCTGTCGCCTTTCCTGATACCCAAAGACTTAAGATAATTTGCCGCCTTATTTGAAAGAAGCATCATATCCTTGAAGGTGAAATAACGGTCGTTGCCCTTTGCATCTATATACAGCAAAGCGTTTTTGTCGGGTTTTGTTCTGCCCAGTTCATCCATAACATCATAAGCAAAGTTAAAATCGTCATTCCATGTGAGCTCATAATTTTCACAGCAGTCTTCAAGGGAAGTAAACGAATCCCTTGTCCTGCCTATGTATTTTTCGTAAATTGCCATTCCTCATATCTCCTGCTGAATTAATCTGAATCCATAGCTTACTTAATCACCACGGCAAGGAATTTAAGAGGCTTTTCGCCTATTGCCTTGAAAGCGTGTGGCTTGCCGGAATTGAAGTACACGCTGTCGCCCTTTGAAAGCTCATAGGAAATGTCGCCGATATAAAACTTCATTGTGCCGGAAAGAATATAGTCAAACTCCTGACCCTCGTGCTCGTGCATAACGGGGGTTTTCTTAGAGGGCTCTGTGGTCACAATCATAGGCTCAGCTCGCTTGCCTCTGAAGGTAAAAGCAAGGTGGCTGTAATCGTAGGACTTATCTCTGCCCACCTCAATGCCCTGATCCTTTTTTGTAACCACGCAGGTTGAAAGCTTGGGAGAGTCGCCGCTCATAATATCCACGACCTCCACACCTAAAACGGATGCTGCATTGTAGAGGAAGCTGAATGAATAATCAAGCTGACCTTCTTCATATGCACGGTATTCTTCAAGTGTAATCTCAAGCTTCTCTGCCATTTCTTCAGCAGAAATGCCGCAGATCTCTCGAAGCTCTTCAAGTCTTGTGCCGATTTCTTTAAGTTGTTCAGTCATGACGGTCTCTCCTTTTCTGATATAATTGATATAATTGAGAATTGATGTGTTCTCATCAGTATAACACATCAATTCTCGTTTGTCATCACTATTTATTCTAACCTATCACTCGGCGTATGCGTAGCCGAGCTCAACAGCCTTTTTGTTGGACTCAATAAGATGCTGCTTGGAAGCAGGAACAACCTTTTGGAGTGCCCGCTCAATATTCTCAATAGGAATAATGTTTGTGTGCTTTATAACAAAGCCGAGCATAATCATATTGGCAAGTCCCGTAAGTCCCTCATCGCTTGCCATCTTAGTTGCGGGAATGTAGTGAGCCTCGACATCGGTACGGTTTACCTTTCTGTCAATAAGCGCGCTGTCAACAAAAATCTGACCGCCTGCGACAGTCGCATCCTCGTACTTATCAAGTGAGGGCATATTCATAACCATAAGGATATCGGGATTGGAAACGATAGGTGAGCCGACGGGTGTATCGGAAATGATAACCGAACAGTTGGCGGTACCGCCTCTCATCTCAGGTCCGTAGGAAGGAAGCCAGCTGACAGATTTGTCCTCTAAAAGTCCCTCATAAGCCAGAAATTTACCTGAGAAGAGTATTCCCTGTCCGCCGAAGCCGGCGATAAGCATATTTTTTGTCATAATCAGTCCTCCTGTGCGTACTTGTCCTTATACACACCCAAGGGGTAGTAAGGAATCATATTCTCTTCAAGCCAATTAAGAGCCTTCTGAGGAGTTAAGCCCCAGTTGGTGGGACAGGTGGAAACAACCTCAATAAGAGAGAAGCCCTTACCCTCTGTCTGATATGTAAATGCCTTTTTAATAGCCTTCTTAGCAGCCTTAACATTTTTTACATTGTTAACAGCAACACGCTCAAGATAGGCAGCTCCGTCAACATTTGAGAGAAGCTCGCACACCTTAAGAGGGAAGCCTACCTTCTCAACATCTCTTCCGTAGGGAGAGGTCTGAGTAATCTGACCGGGAAGCGATGTAGGGGCCATCTGACCGCCTGTCATACCGTAGATAGCGTTGTTAACAAAGATAATTGTAATATTCTCGCCTCTTGCTGCAGAGTGAACTGTCTCAGCAGTACCGATAGCTGCAAGGTCGCCGTCGCCCTGATATGTGAAAACAATGTTGTCGGGGTTTGAACGCTTAACACCTGTTGCAACAGCAGGAGCTCTGCCGTGAGCAGCCTGTACCATATCAACATCAAAATAGTCGTAAGCCATAACCGAACAGCCAACCGAAGCGATACCTACTGTTCTGCCCTGAATACCAAGCTCGTCAATTGTCTCTGCAACCAAGCGGTGAATAATACCGTGGGTACAGCCGGGGCAATAGTGGAGCACCTTATCAGTTAAAGCCTTGGGCTTTTCAAATACAATAGCCATTAGTTGTTGCCTCCTGTCTTATCTGCTTCTTCAATTTTTGCAAGCACCTCTTCGGGAGTCATAATCATACCGCCGGTACGGTTGCAAAGGAGAACGGGCTTTGTGCACTCTGTTGCAAGGCGAACATCCTCGATGAGCTGCCCCATGGAAAGCTCAACGCTGACAAAGCTCTTAACCTTATCCGCAATTGCACGAAGCTGTTTTTTGGGGAAAGGCCAAAGAGTGATAGGTCTGAGCATACCCACCTTGATGCCCTTCTTTCTTGCCATATCAATAGCATTCTTGGAAATTCTTGCGGCAATACCGAAGGCAACAAGGCAGATGTCTGCATCGTCCATCATATATTCCTCGTACATTACCTCATTTTCCTCGACTGTCTTGTACTTCTCGTATCTTTCGAAGTTCTTTTTCTCAAGCTCTTCGGGCTTGAGGAAAAGAGAGTTTACAATATTGGGCTTACGCTCACACTTTGTGCCTGTAACAGCCCAAGGCTTCTCGTATTCTGTAACCTCACCCATATCAAGTGAAACAGGCTCCATCATCTGACCCATTGTACCGTCAGCAAGGAGCATAACAGTCATTCTGTATTTATCTGCAAGGTCAAAGCCCTTGAAGGTCATAGATACCATTTCCTGAACTGAGTCGGGAGCAAGCACTATCATTTGGTAGTCGCCGTGGGAGGTGCCGCGTGTTGCCTGGAAATAGTCAGACTGGGAGGGCTGAATACCGCCGAGGCCGGGGCCGCCGCGCTGAACATTGACAACAAAAGCTGGAAGGTCACAGCCTGCGAGGTAAGAAAGGCCCTCTCCCTTAAGAGAAATACCGGGGCTTGAGCTTGATGTCATAGCACGCTTGCCTGAAGCGGCAACACCGATAACCATATTTATTGCGGCAACCTCAGACTCAGCCTGTAAGAATGTACCGCCCACCTTGGGCATACGCTTTGCCATATAAGCGGCAATCTCTGTCTGAGGTGTAATGGGATATCCGAGGTAATGACGGCAGCCTGCCATAATAGCGGCTTCTGCCAAAGCCTCGTTACCCTTCATTAAGACTTTATCACTCATAATTCTTCCTCCTTACTTCTCAACCGTAATTACACAGTCGGGACACATTGTAGCGCAGAACGCACAGCCGATGCACTTTTCCTCATCGGTTACCATAGCAGGATGATAACCTTTTTGGTTAATCTCATCTGAAAGTGCAACGATTCCTTTGGGACAAGCGCCTACGCAAAGGCCACAGCCCTTGCAGAGTATTTTGTCAAATGTTACCTTTGCCATATCTGTTTCCTCCATTACCAAAAGTCCCTTTTCTGAAGGGCTAAAGGCATAATATTTTCGTATTTTTCTGAAAGTGCGGGGTAGATTTTCTCCCACACGGCAGTAAATTTTATAGGTAAGCCTGTTTTCTCTGAAGCTATACTTGCATATTCAAAGGAAGCTTCCACATCCTCAGGGGAAGTCAAAAGACCTAAGTTTGAGTTGTTGACTATTCCTGTGAACGCAATACCCGCCGTCTCTTCGATTTCATTCTTTATCTGAATCAAATCGTCTATTTCCTTTGTTAAGGGGCGGTATTTGTTGATAACCAAAAGCATTTCATAGTCTTCGCTTAAAATGCCCTCACGGTATCTGCCCAAAGCATAGGCTCCTCTGTCATCACCGCCGACATCGCAGACAGCGTAGGTGCTCTTGTCATCAATAATAGCATACGCCTCAGAGGGCATTGCAGGCAAATCCACATTGCTGTTTGCAAAGGGTGAGGAGATCATTCTGATGCCCTTTTCCTCTAAGATGTCTGTGCTGTCCTTTGCTCTGTAATAAGGGTTTACTATGTCAAGGTCTGCAAGAGATACAGATGTCTGAAGCTTATCCTTAACATAGACAGCGTAATTTACCGCGATATTTGTCTTGCCGGAGCCGTAGTGTCCGGCAAAGATGGTAATTCTTTTAATGTTTTCTGTCATACTGTTACAATCCAGCCGAATTTATCCTCAACTGTGCCGTTCTGAATACCTGTAACGGTATCATAAAGCTTCTGAGAAAGCTCGCCGATTGTACCGTCGCCTATGGTCATAACCTCGTCCTTGTAACGAAGAGTACCTACGGGAGAGATAACTGCGGCTGTACCTGTTCCGAATACCTCCTGAAGCGTTCCGTTCTTCTGAGCCTCAATAAGCTCATCAACGGAAATTCTTCTCTCCTCTACATCAAGGCCCCAATCCTTGCAAATCCGGATAACGGAGTTACGGGTAATACCGGGGAGAATACTGCCTGAGAGAGCCGGAGTAACAACCTTGCCGTCTATCTTGAAGAAGATGTTCATTGCGCCAACCTCTTCAATGTACTTTCTCTCAACACCGTCAAGCCAAAGCACCTGGCTGTAACCACCGTCGTGAGCCTTAACCTGAGCCTTGAGGGAAGCGGCGTAGTTGCCGCCTGTCTTAGCAAAGCCGATACCGCCTCTGACAGCGCGGACATAGTCGTCTTCAATCCAGATGCCCACAGGAGCAAGACCACTTGCATAGTAAGCGCCTGAGGGAGAAAGGATGATAATGAACTTGTAGGTTTTGCTGGGAGCAACGCCCAGAAAATCGTCGGTTGCAATAACGAAAGGACGAATGTAGAGAGAGGTACCGGGCTCGCTGGGAATCCAATCCTCATCGACCTTGACAACAGCCTTAACTGCGTCAACAAAGTCCTCAACGGGAATTTCGGGCACGCAGAGTCTCTCGCCGGAGGCGTTGGTACGCTTTGCGTTCATATCGGGGCGGAAAAGTCTCGGCTCGCCGTTTGCACCGCGATAAGCCTTCAAGCCCTCAAAAAGCTCCTGACCGTAATGGAACACCATAGCCGCAGGAGAAAGTGTGATATCTCCGTAGGGTACGATTCTTGCATCGTGCCAGCCCTTGCCCTCGGTGTAGTCCATAATAAACATATGGTCTGTGAAAATTTTGCCGAAGCCTAAGTTTTTCTCGTCGGGCTTTGCCTTGGGTGCAGTTGTCTTTGTAATCTGAATGTTAAGCATAAATATCTCTCCTTTTAAGCTGTTTCAATCTCATCAGCCTTGGTGAGGTTGTATTTTTTAACTGCGTCTTCACGCATTTTGTATTTGAGTATTTTTCCGGCGGCGTTCATTGGGAAAGCGTCCACAAAATCAATGTACTTAGGCACCTTATGGCGAGCCATATGGTCAAGAACATACTGCTTGAGCTCCTCTTCTGTAAGCTGTTCGTTCTCCTTTAAGATAACGCAAGCCATAATCTCTTCGCCGTACTGCTCATCGGGAACACCGATAACCTGCACATCGCTGACCTTGGGATGGGTGTAGATAAACTCCTCAATCTCCTTGGGATATATGTTCTCACCGCCGCGGATAATCATATCCTTAAGTCTGCCGGTAATTCTGTAATTACCCTCGGGAGTGCGGCATGCAAGGTCACCTGTATGAAGCCAACCGTCGGCGTCAATAGCTGCATCGGTTGCCTGGGGCATTTTGTAGTAGCCCTTCATAATGTTGTAGCCTCTTGCCACGAACTCACCTGTTACATTGTCGGGAAGCTCCTCTCCGGTTTCCGGGTCAACGATTTTGCACTCGATTTTGGGAAGAGGTCTGCCGACCGTTGCCACTCGAACATCCAAGGGATCATCTGTACTGCTCATGGTACAGCCGGGAGAAGCCTCGGTCTGACCGTAAACAATGGTGATTTCCTTCATATTCATCTTATCGACAACATCCTGCATTACCGCAATAGGACAAGGAGAACCTGCCATAATGCCTGTGCGCATATATGAAAAGTCTGTTTTTGGAAAATCATCGTGCTCCAGAAGTGCAATAAACATTGTGGGCACGCCGTGGAAGCAGGTGATTTTCTCGTTGTTAATGCAGGCAAGGGAGTTTTTAGCTGAGAAGTAAGGTATGGGACTCAGGGTAACGCCGTGAGTCATAGCCGCAGTCATTGAAAGCACCATACCGAAGCAGTGGAACATAGGCACCTGAATCATCATTCTGTCTGCTGTGGACAAATCCATTCTGTCGCCTATGCACTTGCCGTTGTTGACAATATTGTAGTGGGTAAGCATAACGCCCTTGGGGAAGCCCGTGGTACCTGAGGTGTACTGCATATTTGCCACATCGTGAGACTGTACCAAAGAAGCTCTTCTTCTGACCTCTTCAATAGGCGTTTTGGAAGCGTAGGTCATAGCCTGTTCCCAAGTGAGAGCGCCTTTGAGCTCACAGCCGACGGTGATGACATTTCTGAGGAAGGGAAGCCTTCTGCAGTGCAGAGGCTCACCGGGAACTGTATTCTCAAGCTCGGGGCAAAGCTCAGCTACAATGTCGGTATACTTTGCGTCCTTAGAGCCTTCAATCATAATTAGGGTGTGAGTATCGGACTGACGGAAAAGGTACTCAGCCTCGTGAATCTTGTAGGCTGTGTTAACAGTAACCAGAATCGCGCCGATTTTTGTTGTTGCCCAGAAAGCGATAAACCACTGAGGAACATTAGTAGCCCAAACAGACACCTTGTCGCCGCTCTTAACACCGAGAGAAATAAGCACTCTGGCAAACTCGTCAACATCGTCTCTGAACTGAGAGTATGTACGGGTATAGTCAAGGGTGGTGTAGCGGAAAGCGTATTGGTCGGGGAAATTTTCAACAACCTTATCAAGCATACCTGAGAAGGTCATATCAATGAGGGTTTCTTTTTTCCAGATAAACTTACCTGTTTTTCTTTTATTGTCATAGAGCACATTCCCGGCAGAAGCCTTGGGATCAAAACGGCTCATATAATTAATGAAGTGAGGGAAAACAATTCCTGCATCGCCAATCTCCTCAATCCAAGCGGGAATCCACTCAAAAGAGACAAATCCCTCGTAGTTGATAGAGGACAGGGCAAACATCATTTTGTCAATGGGAAGGCTGCCCTCACCCATTAAGCAGTAGCTTGTCTTGCCGTCAGTGACGGTAGAGTCCTTAATATGAACATGCTTGATGTATGCACCTAAGTTAGTAATTGTTTCTGTGGGATCTTCCCCTCTGTCCCTGTAAGGATGGTTCATATCCCACAGCGCGGCAATGCTGTCGCAGGCAAAAATGTTGAGAAGATTGCTGAGCCGCTTTGTGTCGGAGTAAATTCCGACGGTCTCAATCAAGAGTGCAATCTTTGCCTCTTCTGCGTCATTAAGACAGGCTCTCAGCACCTCTTCGGCTACTGTGTCGGCGTCCTCTGTGTCCTGTCCGGCGTGAACTCTTACATAGGGACAGCCAAGTGACTTCGCAAACTTAATGTGTTTTTTGATTTCGGCAATATTCTCTGCCTGCTTCTCCTTAGAAGCAATGTTGCAGAGAGCGTCTATACAGGGAACTGTAAGCTCCAAGGAATTGAGAGTCCTTACAGTCTTTGCTATATTCTCGTCTTTGAAAGGTCCGTTTACGCCGTAGTAAACGCTGCGGCTGATGTCGTGGATTTCAACTCCGGCAAAGCCTAAATCCTTTGCCATTGAGTAAAAATCCTCCCAGCCGAAGCCTTGCCAGCCGTTAGTTGAAAAGGATAATTTCATCGCTTAGTTCTCCCCGTATACTATTTTGTTGAGAGCGTTAATGTAGGCTCTGATAGTCGCACCGATAATATCTGTGGAAATACCTCTGCCTGAATAGAGAGCGCCGTCTGCACGAAGCTTGATAAGAGCCTCACCCATAGCCTCTCGTCCCTCTGTAACAGCCTGAATCTGGAAATCGTCAAGCTCGTAGTGGTGGCCGACAATCTGCTCCAAAGCAAGGAGTGCTGCATCAATGGGACCGTCACCGCAGGAGAGGCCTGTGAGGCTTACACCCTGCTTCTCAACAACAATGTTTGCTGTGGGAGAAATAATGTTACCGCTGTTGATAACAAAGCTTACAAGCTTGTAGGTCGGCGGCACCTGGAGAGCCTCTGTTGCTACGATTGCATCAAGCTCCTTTGCTCCGACAGGCTTTCTCTTAGCTGTGTTTTTGAAGGACTCATAAACCTTTGCGGTGTCGTCGTCTGAAAGCGTATAGCCCAAAGCCCCAATTGCCTTGCTTACCTTAGAGATATCGGAGCTTTCATCAAGCTTGATGTCAACATCGGGCTCTGAGCCCAGCTTATTATCAAAGGGAGTTGTATCTGTACGGCGAGTCTTTGCCAGAGTCTTAATCTGGCTGACTGTACGGTTGAGCTCTGTAACGCTTACAGTTGTGCAAACACCTACGCTTTCGCCTCTTGCTCTGATAAGGCTTACAAAGTTCTCAAGTGAAGGAAGCTTTGTTTTTGCAACGGCAGCCTTTACCTCAACTGCACCGCACTGCACGGCAGTTAAAGCGCAGACGGTTGAGATTGCAAGTTCGCTGCTGCAGGAAACTGCAAGATCTATACCTTTAAGCTCGGGAACATCGCTATATAAATTCTCAATGAGAGTCTTATATTCATCGGGAAGCATCTGAGCTGCCGTGTCGCAAAGTGTGACAGTCTTTGCGCCTGCCTTGATAGCAGTTGCTACTGCCTGTGAGAGAAACTCTCTCTCGCTTCTTGTAGCGTCCTCAGCAGAAAATTCTACATCCGTGCCAAGCGAAGCGCAGTAGGAAACAAGCTCCTCAATAAGCTCAATTACTTTCTTTGGCTTTTGGTGGCAGATATACTCCATCTGTACGGTGGAAGTAGGCAAAGAAACTCTCATTCTTGCCTTCTTTGCGCCGGCTACTGCTGAGTATGCCTTATCGGCGGTTTCCTTAGAATGTCCTGCATCAACGCTGATAGTACTGTTTAGCAATAAGGAGGATAGGGTTTTTAGCAGTAGTGTATCGGCAGCCTCGCTCTGAATAGCGGGCATTTCAATAACATCAACCTTGATTTTGTCAAGCAGCTTAGCAATCTCAATCTTCTCTTTGAAGCTTAAGCTTGCACCCTGTGCAATTGTGCCTTCTTTTAAGGTCACATCTGCAATTCTTACTGTTTTCATTTTGTATCCTCCTTGGAATATTATGGAAATAAAAACGCCCTGAAGCAGAATATGCTTCAGGGACGATAAAAAACACCGCGGTACCACCCAAATTGCCACAGCTCAACTTAAAAGCCGTGACCGCTTGAAGTCTTTAACGGAACTGCCCGTGAATCCTTAACAATAATTAATTCACCTTAGGGATTCCTGCTCGGGAACGAGTAACAGAAGCCTCTGCACATCGGCTTTCAGCCAAGGCCGACTCTCTTTGGAGCATTGGAAACTGTGCTTTCCTTCGTAGCATTTTACCAAATTAATAATGATTAGTTTATATAATACGACTAAAAACGAGCTTTTGTCAAGAACTTTTTTCTGGTTTTGGAAATATTTTGCCATAATCTCCGAATTGCCCTACTAAGCCTCGGTATTACCCTTTTCAGTTAGTCAAATTGTTATACTGAGTATTAGCCGCAATACCGAGCTCAGACACTCTTTCGGAACTGGCAAAAATTCAGACACCGCCGTTTAGAAAAGCGTCACATTCACAGAGCAAATATAAAATCTAAGACCAAATCGTCCTTACACCTGTGCTCCGCGGCTTGATTTACGGTGTTCGGGGATAATCTCACCTGCTTTTGTAAGCGCCGTCTTTGTGAGAAGCGGTCCTATAAGCTCGTAAACCATTACAGAGAACAGGGTAATATTTCTGATAACAGCACCTTGTTCTGCGCCCAGTCCTTGGGTTGCTATAATTGTCATACCCAAGGCAACGCCTGCCTGGGGAAAAAGGGTAATTCCCAAGAACTTAACAATATTTTTGTCACAGCCCATAAGCTTGGCGCTCATCGATGCACCGAAGTGTTTTCCCATACATCTGAATACGATGTATACCACGCCGACAAGCACCATTGTCCACTGCAGGAATACACTCAGGTCAAGCTCAGCACCGCTGATTACAAAGAAAAGTGCAAAGAGAGGCGCTGTCCAACGGTCGAGTCTGTCCATAAGCTCGCCGGAAAACTCACACATATTGCAGAAAACCGTACCCATCGTCATAAGGAGAAGCAGGGACGAAAATCCCATATTTAATGAGCCGATTGCAAATTTTATCTGAGAAACCGCAACTGCCAAAAGCACAAAGGCAACAGTTATGGAGAGTCGCTTGCTCCTTGAATGGAAGAACTTTTCCGTAAATGAGAGCAGCGCCCCCAAAAGTCCGCCTGCCGCCACAGAAAGAGCAATCTCCAGTAAAGGCTCTACTCCGACAGAAAGCACATCCACCGTACCGCTTTGAATTGCCTTTGCGATTCCGAAGGAAACTGCAAAAATCACAAGGCCGATAGCGTCGTCAATAGCTACAACAGGCAAAAGTATCTGGGTGACAGGACCCTTTGCCTTGTACTGACGGACAACCATCAGAGTTGCCGCAGGAGCTGTCGCGGCGGCAATGGCTCCCAGAACTATTGCATCGGCAAGAGTTATTGTTTCGGGCATTATAAGTGAAAGTACAATCAGCGAGCCGTCAACAAGAAGTGTGGCGGCTGCAGCTCCGAAGAAAGCTATAACCACTGCCTGCCTGCCTATTTGCTTAACACTTGATAGCCTGAATTCGTTGCCTATTGTAAAGGCAATAAAGCCCAAAGCCGCCTCGCTTACTATTGAGAACATCTCAACATTCTCAGAAGATGTAAAGCCGAGACCTTCTATGCCCAGTCTGCCCAGGCAAAAAGGTCCTATAAGAATACCCGCAATAAGATATCCCGTTACAGCAGGAAATCCCAAGGGCTTACAGAGTCTTGTCATTAACAGTCCCGCTAACAGCGCAACTGCAAGGGAAAATAGTATTGTCATTGTTCTACCCGATTTCTTTTCTGAAAATATGTTTTATCCGCATATAATTTTTATCTGTCAGCCGCCGCCGAGAAAAGGCTCCTCAAACGAATTTTGACCGCTCCCATATTGGAAATCTCGTCAATCTTAATCTGCGTGTAAATCTTATCCGAGCTCTCGATAATCGAACGCACCTCGTCTGTGGTTACGGCGTCAACCCCGCATCCGAAGGACACAAGCTGTACTAAATTTATACTCTGCTCCTTCTTATATTCCGCAACGAATTTTGCAGCAGCATAGAGTCTTGCGTGATATGTCCACTGATTTCGCACACCTGTACGGAATTTTTTGATTTTATGAGAAACGCTGTCCTCGGAAATTACCACTGCGCCCAAATTGCAGATAAGCTCATCAATGCCGTGGTTTATCTCCGGGTCAATGTGGTAGGGTCTGCCTGCAAGCAGGATAATGGGAAGTCCCTTTTCCTCAGCGATTTCTATGAATTCATCGCCTTTTTTGCGAACCTGTGCAAGATAGCCCTCGTACTCGTCATAGGCTTTGGCTGTTGCCTTATGTATAAGCGAAGCGCTGAAAACTCCCAGATGCTTTTTGAGTATTTCATTAATTCGCTTTTCAAAATTGTGCTTGCTGTTAAGGCTTACAAAATCTGAAATGTAATCCGTACCCTCCAAGACCTTAACATTTGAACCGATAACCTGAGGATAGTATGCGACCACAGGGCAGTTGAAGTGATTGTCCCCCAAGCCCTCGTCAATGTTGTAGGTCATTCCCGGATAAAAAACTGCGTCTACATTCTTCTTTAACAGCTCCTCAATATGGCCGTGAATGAGCTTTGCAGGATAGCAGACCGTGTCAGACGGAATAGTGTGCTGCCCTTCAAGATAGATTTTGCGGTTTGAAACAGGAGAAACCGCCACATTAAAGCCGAGCTCCTCAAAGAAGGTTGCCCAAAACGGCAGAAGCTCGTACATATTAAGTCCCATCGGCAAACCGATTGTAGCCTTGTTTTTATCAATGGGTCTGTCACGGTATTTATCAAGGAGACGGTTTTTGTATTCAAAAAGATTGTACCTCTCCTTGGCACTTCCTGTTTCAATTGCCTTGTCACAGCGGTTTCCGGCAATATAGCGGTCACCGCCTGAGAAGGTGTTTACCGTAAGTCTGCAGCGGTTTGTGCAACCCTTACAGGTGACAGCCTTAACCTCGTGAGTGAAAAGCTTAAGCTCACTGCGAGAGAGCACCGCGCTCTTATCCTCAGGCTTTGCCTTGCTCTGAGCATACAGAGCCGCCCCGTAGGCACCCATCACAGCTGAATACTCCGGTCTTACAACATCGTGACCTATCTCCTGCTCAAAGGAGCGAAGCACCGCATCGTTGAGGAATGTTCCGCCCTGCACAACAATGTTTTTGCCTAAATCTTCAGCAGAGGCACATCGGATAACCTTGTACAGAGCGTTTTTGACAACGCTGATTGAAAGTCCGGCAAATATGTTTTCGATTGTAGCGCCGTCCTTCTGAGCCTGCTTGACGGAGCTATTCATAAACACGGTACACCTTGAGCCTAAGTCAACAGGCTTGTCGGCAAAAAGGCTTAGCTTTGAAAATTCCTCGATTGAGTAACCCAAAGCCGCCGCAAAGGTTTGCAGGAAAGAACCGCATCCTGACGAACAAGCCTCATTGAGGAAGATATTGTCAATTGCACCGTTTCGGATTCTGAAGCACTTAATATCCTGCCCGCCGATGTCGAGTATAAAGTCCACATCCGGCTTAAACTTCTTGGCGGCAGTGTAGTGAGCAATGGTCTCAACAAGCCCCAAATCAATGTGGAAGGCGCTCTTTATTATTTCTTCGCCGTAACCTGTAACGGCAGATTTCTTTATCATGATATTCGGAAAATCCTCGTATAGCTTTTCAAGGTATTCCTTTACAGCGGAAACGGGATTTCCGTTATTCTTCACATAAAGAGGTCTGAAGATATTTCCCTTTTCATCGCAGAGGAGAATTTTAACGGTGGTAGAGCCTGCGTCAATACCGAGGTACATATCCCCCTCAGGCGCATCAATGGTTTTAATACCCATAGAAGCTTTCTTGTGACGCTCCGAAAAGCTCTTGTACTGAGCCTCATTTTCAAACAGCCTTTTACAGCTGTTGTAGCCCGAATGTGAGCTATACTCCCCTACCGTCGAGGATAACGCCTTCAGGTCATACTCCTCGCTTATGGCAGAAACAGCCGCTCCGAAAGCAACAAAATACAGGGAGTTTTCGGGGCAGGTACCCCTTGTTTTCAGCATATCGTCAAAGGCTGAGCGAAGCTCGGAAAGGAAGGTCAATGGTCCTCCCAAATAGAGAATTTTGCCCTTTATTTCTCTGCCCTGTGCAAGACCTGCAATAGTCTGATTCACCACAGCATAGAATATACTTGCGGCAATATCCTCGTTCCTTGCGCCTTGGTTAATCAGAGGCTGAATATCGGATTTTGCAAAAACGCCGCAGCGGGATGCCACGGTGTAAATCTTCTCTTTGCCCTTTGCAAGCTCATTGAGAGCTTCCGTGTCAACTGAGAGGAGTGACGCCATTCTGTCGATAAAGGCTCCTGTACCGCCTGCACAGGTACCGTTCATTCTTACCTCAAGTCCGCCGGTAATAAAAAGAATTTTCGCATCCTCACCGCCAAGCTCGATTACAACATCGGTCTCGGGTGAGAGCTTCTTCACCGCATTTCTTGTGGCATAAACCTCCTGCACAAAGGGAAGATGAAGGTCATTTGCCATGCCCATACCCGCTGAACCTGAAACAGCAAGCTGCATCTTCTCGCCCTTGAAGGCAGCCTCAATCTCCAAAAGAAGCTCAGCCGTCATTTGGGAAATCTTTGAAAAATGTCTTTTATATGTAGAAAAAACTATTTTGTTTTCGTCGTCAAGCACAACGCATTTGAGAGTTGTTGAGCCTACATCAAGTCCGATTCTTTTCATCTTATGCCAAAGCTCCCTTTGCTTCTTTGCCGAATTTCATTTTTGCATCTGCATCTTTTGCTACGGAAAGCATAAGCTTAATGCGGTTTTCCTGATTAACCTTAGAAGCGCCTGCATCATAGTCAATGGGGAAAATATTGGCGTGGGGATAAAGCTCGCGAAGCTTTCTGATAACGCCCTTGCCGACAATATGGTTAGGCAGGCAGCCGAAGGGCTGTGCACAGATAATGTTATTGTAGCCGTTTTCAATAAGCTCTATTACCTCGGCAGGCAAAAGCCAGCCCTCGCCCATCTTAACGCCTCGGTCAATAACCTTGCCCACGCTTTCTTTCTTTTCGTCAAACGGTGCAGGCACTACAAAATCGTCATAGGGAGCAAGAGCCTCATACATCATCTTCTCAATCCGTCTTGCAGCCCATTCGGCAATTTTTCCGCCGAGCCTGACTATTCTGCTTCCGCCGTAATAGTTATAGCCTGTTTCTATGTTGGAAAAACAGTATTGGAAAAATCCCAAAACTCCGGGCACCATATACTCGCAGTCCTGTGTATCCAAAAACTTCTCAAGTCCGTTATTGCCGAAAGAGGAGTATTTTACATATATCTCGCCCACAATACCGACCTTGGTTTTGTTGCGCTCTTCTCTCTTTATATTGTGGAAATCCTCTGCAATTGCACTTAGGTTCTCCTTCATACTCTTTATGCTGAGTCCTTTGTTTTTTCTGAATTGCTCCGAAAGCTCGCTGATCCATTTATCAACGGTTTTCTTAGTGTCGCCCTGATTTACTTCGTAGGGCGCAGTCTGATTTTTAAGAAGCAAAAGCATATCGCCGTAAACCAAAGCCATTATAGCCTTGAGTATCATAGGCAGAGTAATTTTGAATCCGCTGTACCGCTCAAAACCGCCCATGCTCAAAGAGATAACCGGTACAAAGTCAAGTCCCATATTCTTCAGAGCTTTTCTAAGAAGCCAAATGTAGTTAGAGGCTCTGCAGCCGCCGCCTGTCTGGAACTGAATAAGGGCACACTTGTGCACATCAAAATCACCGCAGGTCAAGGCATAAAGCTGTTGGCCCAAGGCACAGATTGCAGGGTAGCACATATCATTGTGCAGATACTTAAGTCCCGTATCAATGACTTTTTTGCCCTCGTAATGAACAACAACAAGGTTGTAGCCATACATTCTGAAAAGCTCGGAAAGAAGCTCCATATGCGTAGGGAAAATATCGGGAGCAATAATTGTGTACTCCTCTTTCATTTGTTTTGTAAAATCCAGTTCGGCCATAGTTCAGTCTCCTTGACTTATTCTCTGATATCAATATAACATTATTGAAGTTTATTACCGGGTAGGACACTAATTACATATTTTATATTAATTTATAATTATACACAAACATTCGACAAATTTCAATTAATAAACAATTAACTTTTGAAAAATGCCCGATTCTCAAAAAAATATTGCAAAGTTTCTTCGGTATATATGCAAAAGCGCCTTTGGTACAAAACCAAAGGCGCAAAAACATATCAGCTATTTTAATCTATGCTGAAGGATGCTTTGGAATCTTTGAGAATTGCCAAAAGCTCTTCATAGGACATATTTGTTAGAGTCGTATAATTGCTTGTGCTGTAACCAACCCAGCCGAAAGTTGCTTTCTTCTTCTCAAATCCGTTAAAGCGTACATCGGCAATGTTCTCAAAGTCAGCCTCGGAGATCTCATTACCCTCTGCATCGGTGTAGGTAATCTCAGCAATGTCAGTTTCTCTCGGATAAATAGTTGCCTTTTTGGCAAGTATCTCCTCGGTTACCTTACCCTCAAAGAGAGAAACTGCAACCTTTGTAATATAGGTCTCTCTCACGGAGATAAAGAGGTTATCCTCAAAAATATAGAAAAGCTGTCCTGTTTCACCGTCAACATAGCATTTTGCAGAGCCTGCCATAACATCGGCCTGGAGTCCCTCTCCCTCGAATTCGTGAGGAAGCTCAGAAAGGCTTTTGCCGTCTTCGCTGATTTCAAAGTACTTGCTCTCGGTGGTATTTTCTTTGCCGTAATTAGTTGCAGCAATCAGCTCGTATCTGCCGTTTTGGTCTAAATCTGTAATCACATATCCGTAAACGCTTGCGTTTTTCACGGTTGTCTCCTGCCAGATTTTCGGGTTTTCGGCAATGATTCTCAGCTGTTTGTTTTCGCTGATACCGCAGCCTGCAAGCATTGAAACCGCAAGCAAAACCGCACAAAAAACAGAAACTGTCTTTTTCATATTCTTCCTCCTAAATTACCTTAACTGTTTTTGGTATATAAATAGTATCAATAGCTATGGCTATATTATATCAAAAAAGAAGCCTTGTCAACATAGGTAAGCTTTACAGAGCGTCAAACACGCGGTCAAGCTTTACATCATAGACTCCCAAGTCTCCATCTCTGAAAGCAAAGTCTCCTGCAGGCTCTCAAGCTTTTCACTGAGTTCTAAAAGCTTTTTGTAGTCCCCTGCGACCTCGTCTGTGGCAATGAGGCTCTCTAACTCGGCAATCTCCTGCTCAAGCTCTTCGATTCTTGCCTCGGCTTTTTTCAGGTCGTTTTGGCGCTTTCGCTCACGGGCCTGCTCCTCTTTGCGAAGCTTGTAGTCGTTTACCTTTGGCTTTTCCTGAGCAGACTTATTCATTAAGCTCAAAGGCTCACCGACGGCTCCCTCGCTTAAGAGTGCCTTTTTCCCGGCGTAATAGTCATAATTGCCCAAGTATTCCGTTATACCCTCAGGAGTAAGCTCCAGAATTCTGTCTGCAAGCTTATTGATGAAATATCTGTCGTGACTGATTATGAGCATTGTTCCGTCATAATCGGCAAGAGTTTTTTCAAGAGCCTCTCTTGAGGGAGCGTCAAGGTGGTTGGTAGGCTCGTCAAGCAAGAAGAAATTTGCACCCGACAGCACCAGCTTAAGCAGGGAAATCCTTGCTCGCTCGCCTCCTGACAACGCCTTGACAGGCTTGAATGCATCGTCGCCTTTTATAAGGAAAGAGCCTAAGGCTGTACGGATTTCCGTGTTGCTCATTTCGGGAAAAGCGTCGCTTATCTCTGTAACGGCGTCGTTATCCGGTTTTAAGTCACTTTGCATCTGGTCAAAATAACCCAAATCCACCCTTGCACCGAATTTCAGCTCATCGAAGTCGGCGTCGAGCTTTTTGCAGAGCATCTTGAAAAGGGTGGTTTTTCCGCATCCGTTTGCGCCTACGATAAATACCCTCTCGCCCTTGCGTATGTGCAGATTCACATTGCTGAACACAGGTACCCCGTCAAAGGACTTTGAAGCGTTTCTGCATATAAGAACATCGTTTCCGCTTTCTCTTTTTGGCTTAAAGCTCAAGTGAATTGCGTTTTCTTCCGACTCAGGCTTTACAAGCCTTGCTTTAATTCTGTCCGCTTCCTTTTGCTTGCTGGCGGCAGTAATGAAGTTGTGCTCTCTGCCCCAACGCTTCTGTTGCTCAACAATGCCCTCAATACGCTTTATCTCACGGCTGTCCCTCTCGTAGAGTCTGCGCTGTGCCTCAAGCACCTGAGCCTTCTTCTGCATAAAAACAGAGTAATTGCCGTCATATGCCTGTATGCGCTTATGTTCAAGCTCAATGGTTTTGTTGGTAACTGAATCAAGGAAATATCTGTCGTGGCTTATTATAAGGGCAGAGCCTTTGAAATCCTTAATAAAGCCTTCGAGCCAGCGCACGGAATTGATATCCAAGTGGTTGGTAGGCTCGTCAAGAAGCAGAAAATCCGCTCCCGACAAAAGAAGCTTTGCCAGTGAAAGCTTTGAGGCCTGTCCACCGCTCAGCGTACCTACCGAGCGTTCAAAATCCTCCTCGGAAAAGCCGAGTCCCGTAAGCGCAGACCTTACACGGCTTTTGTAGGTAAGTCCGCCGTCATCGTTGAACTTATCAATAAGGATAGTCTGCTTTTGCACCAGACTGTCAATGTCACCCTCGCCTGAGTCAATCAGCCTTGTGACCTCACTAATCTCATTTTCAAGCTTTATCAGCGGTTCAAAAACGGTGAGCAGTTCAGCAAAAACGGTTCGATCCGGGTCTGTGCAAGCGTGCTGGCGCATATAGCCTACAACAATACCGCGAGCAACAGTAACGCTTCCCGAAGTGGCTTGCGCCTCACCGGTTAGTATTTTGAACAAGGTGGTTTTGCCGGTGCCGTTTCTGCCGATAAATCCCACTTTGTCCCGCTTTTCAATATCAAAGGATACATCCTCAAACAAAGTCCTCTCCACAAAGCTCATAGAAAGACCTCTTGCGCTTACAACTGCCACCGACCTCACCTCTTTTCGCTAAGCAGTTTGCTTTCAAAACATATAAATATATAAAAAGCAACCGCAACCGTTACCTTATTATCTTTATTAGCAACCTCAATATGATACAATATTTACTCACTAAAAGCAAGAGCAGGAGATAATCCGAAAAAACAAGTTCATCTAATTTATGATAAAAAAACAAAATTTCTAAAAAAACAGTTGACATTCCAATTTCGTTGTGTTATATTAATTGAGCACTTCAAATGCTGGTGTAGCTCAGTTGGTAGAGCAGCTGATTTGTAATCAGCAGGTCGGGGGTT
>JBJEOT010000061.1:0-22688 GCA_051880855.1 Ruminococcus sp. | reverse complement strand
TAGCAGCTTAATTTGCTACTACGCTTTAATGTCTAACTTTTGGGGGTCACCACAAATCCCTGCACAGTCAGGGATTTTCTGTTAATAATAAATTTTCAAAATCACAAAAATTTTTCGATTAATAAGTTGCCATTTATATCTATAATATGCTATAATATCAAAATATAGTGAGTTACTATGCGAAAGTATAGTTTTCTTCTGAACTATTCATCAAAAGGGAGGCTTTGCTTGTGACAGTGCTCGGTATTGACCCCGGTTACGCAATCGTAGGCTACGGCGTTATTTCTTCAAACGGAAGCAGTTACAGAGCGGTTGCCTGCGGTGCTGTTACCACCGATGCAGACACTCCCTTTTCCGAGAGGCTCTCCATTATTTTCCGTAATATGACTGACCTTATCGAAAAAAACAAGCCCGATGCTTTGGCTATCGAGTCTCTCTACTTTCAGAATAACCAAAAAACAGCTATTTTGGTAGCAGAGGCAAGGGGAGTTATTCTTCTTGCGGCTGAGCTTTTAGGCATACCTGTTTATGAGTACACACCTTTGCAGGTTAAAACTGCCGTCACCGGCTACGGCAAAGCAAAAAAGCCCCAGGTTATGGAGATGACAAAGCGACTTCTTAACCTCTCTAAAATGCCCCGCTATGACGATACCGCAGATGCTTTGGCAATAGCTATCTGTCATGTACACGCTCAAGGCAGTGCAATCCGGCGGGTGCTCTCTAAGGATAACGCCCGATTTGTTCAGAAGCAAAAATCGAAGTTTGATTAATCAATTCAGTAAATGAGGATTATATATGCTTTATTCAGTCAGAGGAAACCTAATACACACAGAGCCCAGCTTTGCGGTTGTTGAGTGCTCAGGTGTGGGATACAGATGTCAAACCACAGTGAACACCTTAAGAAATCTTAAGCTTGGCTCAGAGGTAACTCTTTACACATACCTGAATGTAAGAGAAAATGCAGTTGAGCTCTTTGGCTTTGCAACCCTCTCAGAACTGCAATGCTTCAAAACCTTGATTGCTGTGTCGGGAGTAGGTCCTAAGATGGGACTTTCGATATTAAGCGAGCTTACACCGGAGCAGGTGATGATGTCTGTCTCTGCAGGTGATGTAAAATCTCTTACCCGTGCTTCGGGCGTAGGTCCCAAGCTGGCACAGAAGATTATTCTTGAGCTCAAAGATAAGCTCAAGGGCCTTGTGACCTCTGATATGACAGTTGAGCTCAAAGGCTCTGTTATTGCCGATACAAGCAATATTTCAAAGGCAGTGTCTGCTCTGGCAGTTTTGGGCTATTCTGCGGCAGATGTAACCCCCGTGCTTTCTCAGCTTGATCCCTCGCTTACCGTTGAAGAACTCATAGCACAAACATTAAGAAAAATGGGTAGATAAAAATGACAGCAAATGTATTTACAGACGACTTTGATTTTGAAAACAGAATAGTAGATACAGCAGAGATTCCATCCGACACTTTAGATTCCGATAATCCCTTAAGGCCAAAAACCTTTGATGACTACACGGGACAGGAGAAGGTCAAGGAGAATCTGAAGGTATATATTGAGGCGGCAAAGCTCAGAGGCGAGCCTCTCGACCATGTGCTTCTTTACGGACCTCCCGGCTTGGGAAAAACCACCCTGTCCGGCATTATCGCCAATGAGCTCGGCGTTAATATCCGCATCACCTCCGGTCCTGCTATTGAGAAGCCGGGGGATTTGGCGGCGCTTCTTACTAACCTTAATCCCGGCGATGTGCTTTTCATCGACGAAATTCACAGACTAAGCCACGCAGTAGAGGAGATTCTCTATCCCTCTATGGAGGACTTTGCAATTGATATTATCACAGGCAAAGGTCAGATGGCGGCTTCTTACCACCTTCCTCTGCCAAAGTTTACTCTTGTGGGCGCTACCACAAGAGCCGGTCAGCTTTCGGCACCTCTGCGTGACCGCTTCGGCGTCATTCAGCGGCTTGAGCTGTACACACCCGAGGAGCTTGCTGAGATCATCACACGCTCCGCCGGTATTCTGGGAATTGCCATTGAGAGCGAGGGTGCCTTGGAGCTTGCCTCTCGCTCACGCGGTACACCGAGAATTGCCAACCGCCTGCTCAAGAGAGTGCGTGATTTTGCACAGGTTATGTCAAACGGCGTAATCACCTACGACCTTGCAAAATCCTCCCTCGACAGACTTGAAATCGATAACTTAGGTCTTGACCAAAACGACAGGCGAATGCTTCTTGCAATGATAAGAAATTACAACGGAGGCCCTGTGGGACTTGATACCATCGCCGCCGCAATAGGCGAGGAGGCAGTCACCGTCGAGGATGTTATCGAGCCCTATTTAATGCAAATCGGCTTTTTGGCACGCACTCCGAGAGGCCGCTGTGTCACAGCTCTCGGCTATCAGCATCTCGGACTTAAGTTTCCCGGTAATTCATCGTCTCAAGGAAGCTTGTTTGAAGGCGAATAAAGCCTTCTGATTACTACATATAGATTAACAGATTACTAAGTATATATACAGGAGGACTATCATGGGTAGACTATTCGGAACAGACGGCGCAAGAGGAGTTGCAAATACAGAGCTTACTCCTGAGCTTGCTATGAACATCGGCAGAGCAGCAGCAATGGTGCTTACAAGCGAAGATGTTGAGCATCCTACTTTTCTCATCGGCAAGGATACACGTTTGTCAGGCGATATGCTTGAAGGCGCTTTGATTGCAGGACTTTGCTCGGTCGGTGCCAATGTCAAGCTTCTGGGTGTTGTTCCCACCCCTGCAGTAGCATACCTTGTGGGCAAGTATAAGGCTGACGCAGGTATTATGATTTCTGCATCTCACAATCCTTTCGAGTTTAACGGAATTAAGATTTTCAGCGACGAGGGATATAAGCTTCCCGATGAGCTTGAAGACAGAATTGAGGCTATTGTTCTTGATAACGAAGTGCCTTACAAAGTTTGTTCGGGTGATGACCTAGGGACAGTTGAAGTTCTTACAGATGCCGCAGACGATTATATCGACCATGTAATCGGCACTGTTGATTACGACCTCAAGGGTATGAAAATTGCTCTGGATTGCTCCAACGGCTCTGCATCACGCACGGCAAAGAAGCTCTTTACCGCTTTAGGCGCAGAGTGCCACATGCTTTTTGACCATCCTGACGGAATCAATATTAACGACAACTGCGGTTCAACTCACACAGAAATTCTGATGAAATATGTCCGCGAAAACCACCTTGATGCAGGTCTCGCCTTTGACGGCGACGCTGACAGATGCCTGGCTGTCGATGACAAGGGCGAGCTTGTAGACGGCGACTACATCATTGCTATCATTGCCGCTGACTTCAAGAGCAGAGGCAAGCTCAAGCGCAACACCGTTGTAGGTACTGTTATGACAAATATGGGCTTCCAGAAATTCTGCGAAGCAAACGGAATGCACTTTGTATCAACCAATGTCGGCGATCGTTATGTGCTTGAGACCATGCTTCGTGAGGATTATAACATCGGCGGTGAGCAGTCAGGTCATGTTATTTGCCTTGATTACGCTACCACCGGCGACGGTCAGCTTACAGGCGCACAGCTCTTAAGCCTCATTAACCGCAGAGGCGCGCGCCTTTCCTCGATTGCAACTCTGATGGAGAGATTCCCTCAGATTCTTATCAATGTTAAGGTTGCAAACGAGAACAAGAGTCATTTCTATACCGATAAGGAAATCAAAGAGGAAATCAAGCGTGTAGACGGCATTTTAGGCGACAGAGGCAGAATTTTAGTCAGACTTTCGGGTACAGAGCCTATTATCCGCGTTATGCTTGAGGGCGAGGATTACGCAGAAATTTCCCGCCTTGCAAACGAGACAGCGTCCGTAATTAAGGAGAGACTCTCCTAATGAGATGTGTAAACGGATTTACAGACTATGAGCTTATTGACGCAAGCGGCGGAGAGAAGCTTGAGCGCTGGGGAGACATAATCTTAATCAGACCCGATCCCCAGATAATATGGAACACCGAAAAAAAAGACCCGCGGTGGTATACCGCCCACGCAAGGTACAAGCGGTCAAACAAGGGCGGCGGCAATTGGGAGGTTTACAAAAAGCTCCCCGACAGATGGAACATCACCTACGGCGACCTGAAATTCAATGTTCGCACAATGGGCTTTAAGCATACGGGAGTTTTTCCCGAACAGGCAGTTAATTGGGATTTTGCCGGGAAGATTATTGAGAACTCCGACCGTCAGCTCAGTGTTCTCAACCTCTTTGGCTATACCGGCTGTGCTACCCTTGCCTGCCTTCAGAAGGGTGCGAGAGTATGTCATGTTGATGCCTCAAAGGGAATGGTTCAGTGGGCAAGAGACAACGCGAAAGAAAGCTTGCTTGAAGATAAACCCGTGCGCTGGATAGTCGATGACTGCATTAAGTTTGTCAAAAGAGAGCTCAGGCGGGGCAACCGCTACGACGGTATAATTATGGACCCTCCCTCTTACGGCAGAGGCCCGGGCGGAGAGGTCTGGAAGCTTGAGGATGAAATCTATTCCTTTGTAGAATTATCCGCACAGCTTCTCTCACAGGACGCAGAGTTTTTTATTCTTAATTCTTACACAGCAGGACTTTCACCCTCGGTAATGGAGTACATTCTTTCTTCCGTTATTTTGCCGAAAAGGGGCGGAAAGGTGACCTGCGATGAAATCGGGCTAAAAGTGACCTCTTGCGGATTAACCCTTCCCTGCGGAAGCACCGCAATTTGGCAAGCCGATAAATAAACTGATTATTCTGGAGTAAAAATGGATTATATAAAAGCCGAAAACCTCACTTTTTTCTATGAAGGTGATGAAGATGAACAACCGAATAATGTGAAAAAAGTTCTTAAAAATGTCAACTTGAATGTGAAAAAAGGCGAGTTTGTAGCTGTTATTGGACACAACGGCTCAGGTAAATCCACACTCTCCAAGCAACTCAACGCAATTCTTTTGCCTACCGGCGGTAAGGTACTTATAGATGGCATTGATACCTCTGACGAGGACAGAATCTACGATGTCCGCCGCAGAGTAGGTCTTGTGCTTCAGAATCCCGACAATCAGCTTGTTGCAAGCATTGTTGAGGAGGATGTTGCCTTCGGCCCTGAGAATTTAGGCATCCCTCCCGAGGAAATCCGTCAGCGGGTTGATATGGCACTCAAGGCTGTGGATATGTACGATTACCGCCTCCACGCTCCTCACAAGCTCTCCGGCGGTCAGAAACAGCGTGTAGCCATAGCGGGTATTCTTGCCATGAAGCCCGACTGCATTGTTCTGGACGAGCCTACGGCTATGCTTGACCCAAAGGGCAGGGCAGAGGTAATCTCAGCTATTACAAAGCTCAACCGTGAGCAGGGCATCACAGTTGTGCTTATTACCCACAATATGGACGAAACCATAGACTGTCACCGCGTTATTGTTATGGATGACGGCGAAATCCTCACCGAGGGTACTCCTCAGGAGGTTTTTTCACAGGTAGAACTGCTGAAGCGTCACCGCTTGGATGTTCCTCAGGCAACTGAGCTTTGCTATCGCCTGAGAGCCTCAGGCCTTAAAATAGACAAGCTTCCTCTTGATACCGACGAGTGCCTTGAGCTTTTAGAGGAGGTGCTTCAATGAGCAATGTAATTCTGAAAGCAGACAACCTATCCTTTGTCTACGGCAAGGGCACACCCTTTGAAAAGCAAGCGGTAAAAAGCGTAAGCTTTGAGATCAACCGGGGTGAAGCAATAGGCGTTATAGGCCACACAGGCTCAGGCAAATCTACACTGATGCAGATGCTCAATGGGCTTATTGCTCCCACAGAGGGCACTGTATATTTGGAAGATAACGATATATTTGCAAATAAAAAGAATCTCCGTGAAGTGCGTTTTAAGGTGGGACTTGTTTTTCAGTACCCAGAAAATCAGCTCTTTGAAGAGACAGTCAGAAAAGATATTTCCTTCGGTCCCAAGAATATGGGGCTGAGTCAGTCGGAAATAGATGAAAGAGTAATAAGCGCTGCCGCCTTTGCAGGGCTCAGAGAGGAGCTTTTGGATCGCTCTCCCTTTGACCTTTCCGGCGGAGAGAAGCGCAGAGCCGCTATTGCAGGGGTTTTCGCAATGAATCCTCAGGTGCTCATTCTTGATGAGCCTACCGCCGGACTTGACCCAATGGGCAGAGAGGTGCTCCTCTCTCAGATTGAGTCATATCATAAGCAGAGCGGCAACACTGTATTGCTTGTTTCTCACAATATGGAGGATATTGCAAAAATCGCCGACAGAGTCCTTGTTATGCACAAGGGTGAGGCTCAGATGCTCCTTCCTACCAAGGAGGTTTTCTCCAGGAGCGAAGAGCTCAAGGCTATGGGACTCAGAGTACCCCAGATAACCGAGATTACCGAAAGACTCAAAGCAAAGGGCGTTCCCCTTTCAAACGGTATTCTTACTGTTGGACAGGCATTCGACGAGCTTGTAGCAATCCTCAAGAAGGAGGGCAAGCTATGATTAGCGATATCACCTTAGGACAGTATTTTCCCTCAAACGGGCCTTTGCATCGCTTGGATCCACGGGTCAAGGTTTTGTTGTTAATCGCAGTTATCGTTTTGATTTTCTGTTGCTTTAACTTCTATTCACTGGGAATAATGATAGCCTTGACCGTTGCCACAATCCTTTTGAGCAAGGTTCCCGTCAAGCTTTACCTTAAGAGTATGAAAGCAATCATTATAGTAGTGCTTTTTACCTCGGTGCTCAACCTGTTTTACGGAAGCGGTGAACCGCTTTGGCAGTGGTGGATTTTAAGAATTACTCCCGACGGTATTTATAATGCAATCATTGTAACCGTCAGGATTGTTGCCTTGGTTATTATCAGCTCTGCCTTGACCTTTACAACCTCTCCGACAGATTTGACAGATGCTATTGAAAGACTCCTTAAGCCGCTTAGCGTCTTCAAAATAAAGGTTCACGAAATGGCTATGATGATGACCATTGCGCTGCGCTTTGTGCCCACGCTTTTAGAGGAGACGGATAAGATTATGTCTGCTCAGAAGGCAAGAGGCGCAGATATGGAGAGCGGAAACCTCATAGCACGAATTAAAGCTTTAATCCCCATTCTTGTACCTCTTTTTGTTTCGGCGTTTCGCCGTGCCTATGAGCTTGCAATGGCTATGGAGTGCCGTTGCTACCAAGGCGGAGAGGGCAGAACAAGAATGAAAAAGCTTAAGGTCTCTTACCGTGATGCAGTTGCACTGGGAGTAACACTTATTGTTTTGGCAGGAGTGGTATTATGCAACATATTCCTGTAAGCTTCGAACGCAATCTGCTCATTACCATCCGCTACGACGGAAGCTCCTTCCACGGCTGGCAGGTGCAGAAAAATGCTCTGACAGTACAGGAGGTCTTTCAAAACGCCGTTGCGTCAGTTATCGGAGAGTGTCCCGATATCAAAGGCTGCAGCCGTACGGATTCGGGAGTTCACGCAAATATGTTCTGCATCAGTATGAAAACCTGCCACTCAATTCCCTGTGAAAGGCTTTTGGCTGCGCTCAACACTTTCCTGCCCGATACCGTAGCAGTCACAGGCGTTCGTGAAGTTCCCCTTGATTTTCACGCCCGTTACAGCACTCTGGGCAAAAGGTATATCTATAAAGTACACAACAGTGCAATAAGAGATCCGTTTTTAAGCGGAAGAGTACATCGCTACAGGCGTAGCATTGATACAGAGCTTCTTAATAAGTCGGCTCAGGATTTTGTCGGAAGTCACGATTTTACTTCCTTTTGTACTCTTGATAAAAGAGAAAAGGGCGATTTTGTCCGCAAGGTTAAGGAGTTTAAGGTTTGGCGGGAAGGGGATATGGTATACTTTTCGGTTACCGCCGACGGCTTCCTCTACAATATGGTGCGTATTATGGTGGGCACACTTCTTTATATTAACGAGGGCGGCTTAAGACCGGACTCAATACCGGAAATCTTAAAGTCCTTTGATAGGTCTTGTGCAGGGCCTACTGCGCCGGCTTGCGGACTTTATCTTGACGAAGTTTTTTACAGTATTTGAAATAGATTATCAGAGGGGAGAGTAGCTTAATGAAATTCAATAAGAAAAAACCCGTTCACTTTAGAGAAAAAGAGAAAAAAGACACAAGAGAAGTGTTAAGCTATGAACAGCTTCCCTTAGACGATTACGAAAAAGAGAATATCAAAAAGCCACAGGTAAAGCTTAATAAGAAAAAGCTTCTGATTGCTGCGGCGATTCTTGTGGCGTTGGTGCTTTCCGTGCTTGCTGTTTTCGGAGGAATGAGCATTTTCTCCTGTGCAGGAAACAGCAGCGAGAATTTCAATGTTCAGATTTCAGGCTCAACTGTAACAAACGGTAATTTCAGGCTTTTCTCCAAGGGACTTTCCTATGTTTCCGACACAAGCTTTGTTTACATAAATAACAAGGGCGAAGAGCAGTATAAGGCTCATATAGGTTATTCCGCCCCGGTGCTGAAGGTAGCTGATGACATAGCTCTCATTTACGATTTAGGCGGTAAGGGCTTCTCAATCTGCTCTGATGTTAAGGTTGAGTATTCAGGTGAAGCCAAGGATAACATCTACCTGGGCGATATTACCTCAGATTCAAGCTACGCTTTAGTTACCGAGACAAACGGCTACAACTCCAAGCTTTCTGTGTATAACCCGGAGCATCAGCTTAAATATACCTACTCCTTCTCCGAGTATTATATTACCTCAATGGCGCTCAATGAAAATGCGACCGGCGCTGTAGTGTGCGGTATTTCTGCCGATAACGGCACAGAGATCAGTATGATGTATGTTCTTGATTTTACAGAGGAAGAGCCTGTTGCAAAGCATAAGATAAGATCTGACCTTATATTTGACTGTGACTATTTGAGCACAAGCTCCGTGTGTGCCATAGGTTCCCACGCCTCATATATAGCAAACGGCAGTAAGTTTTCAAAGCTCAGTACCGTTTCTTACAATCAAATGACGCTTACAGCCTACGATATTAATTCTCAGATTGGCAGCCTCTCTCTTTCCCTTTCACGAAGCGGTGACGGAAGAAACTGCAGTATTGAGTACATTAACGCTTCTGCAAAGTCAGAAAAAACTATTGAGACCGATTTGAAGATTTCCTCAATCAGCTCCTATAAAGACAGAATCGCAGTTTCAGATAATTCAACCCTTACTCTTTATGATAATTCAGGCGAGGTTATTTCTTCTGCCGAAATCCCTGCATATATCGTCGGTATCCGCCTCGGTAACCTTAACAGCGTATATATGTTAGGTCTCAGCGATATATTAGGTTTAGGACTTTAATTCTTGAATTTAGGCGATTCTTTCATAATTCGTCTAAGGAGGAAATATGATATTTGATATTGTATTAATTGCAGTCATAATAGTATTTGCTGTGGTGGGATACAAAAAGGGTATTGCAAAGTCAGTCCTTTCTATAGTATCATTTGTCTTATCAGCAGTATTGGCTTTGCTTTTTGCCCGTATGCTTTCTGTCTGGATATTTGATGCCTTTGTCAAAAAGGCAATCACGCAGAATGTTGCAGATGCAATTTCCGCGTCCGGGGCAGGCGATGCGGCGGCTGCTGTCAATGCTGTGATTATGGCAATTCCACAGTTTGCGTCAAATATGTTTAACTACATAAGTGACTCTCCTGACGGTTTCTCAACAGTATGTGAGGATGCGCTTACCTTGGACGGTGAGAGTGCAGCCTCCACTATTGTCGGCGCTGTTGAACCTGCTGTGGTAGGGGTTATATCCCTTATCTTGGGCATTGTTTTATTCGTAGTTCTGTCCTTTTTGCTTTCAAAGCTTGCAGGGTATGTTGCAAAGCTTTTCAGACTTCCCGTAATCAGAGTTGTCGATTCGATAGGCGGTCTTATCTTAGGCGTGGCAGAGGGCTTTTTTGCGGTTTTTCTCTGCGCTATGGTTCTCAATCTTCTGATGCCGCTTATTAGTGCAAACTTCAGCGCAGATATTGAGAGGTATATTATGAGCTCATATATTTTCTCACATATTTACAGCGGAGATATATTCACGAAGATTCGGTTCTTCCTCTGTAATATCGGCTCAGCGGAAGCGCTTGAAATAATAAAGTCTGCAAATAATTAATATAAGGAAATGGTGTTTGAAAATGGAATGGAACAAAGAAAAAAAGGTGGATTTTAAGTATCTGTTCACGATACCCAACATCCTAAGCTACATCAGAATTGCGCTGATAGTACCTTTTACGGTGCTGTTTGTGCAAAAGCATTACATCGCTTCTGCTGTTTGCATAGGTCTCTCCGGTTTAAGCGACTGTTTTGACGGACTAATAGCAAGAAAGCTCAACCAGGTAACTCAGCTTGGCAAGATGCTTGACCCTGTTGCAGATAAGCTTACTCTGTTTGCTGTCGGCATTTGCATTTCCTTAGTTGAGCCTATGGTAATACCTGTTATTGTTATCCTTGCTGTCAAAGACTTAATTATGCTTGTTGCAGGTACAGTAATGCTTAAGAAGGGAGTTATGCCCTTTGCTTCAGAGTGGTACGGCAAGGTCGGCACAGTCTGCTTCTATGTATCGGTGCTTTTGATTGTAGTTGTAGACCTGATTGTTAAGAGTTACTACCCCAATGTACTGCCTCATTTTGATATCTTCGCATTTGTGCTTCTGTCAATCACAGCGATTATTATGATCTATTCGCTGATAAGATACTACTTTATTTTCAGAGATTTAATGAAAAAAGCAAAAGCAGATAAAGATGCTGAGAAAGAGTAAAAAACCCTAACCTAAAAGGAGAAAAAATATGGTATGTTCCCGTTGCGGGAAGCGCCCCGCAGTTGTTTTTGTTTCAACAAATAAAGATGATACCAGCCCCGTTGGATACTGTCTTTCCTGTGCTAAGGAGCTTGGTATAAAGCCTGTTGACGACCTTATGAAGAAAATGGGCATAGGCGATGAAGATTTGGAATCAATAGAAGACCAGATGAACTCAATGATGGAAAATCTTCAGGAGGGAGGAGACCTCTCTGAGATGATGGAGGGAATAAACGGCGAGCTCACCCGGCAGATGAGCCTAGATGATGCCGAGGAAGAAAGCACAGAAGACGGTGATTTCTCTCCCGGCGGTGCGCCTACATTTCCATCATTTTTCAATAATTTCTTCGGTGGCAGCGCTCAGAACGGCAATGCTCAGACCGACCCCCAAAAGGCAAAAAAGCAGGAGAAGAAAGAGAAGAAGGAAAGAAAATTCCTCAATCTTTACTGCTACGACTTAACCCGTAAGGCTCGCGAGGGTAAAACCGACAGAATCATCGGCAGAGATAAAGAGATTGAGCGTGTTATTCAGATTTTATCCAGACGAAGCAAGAATAACCCCTGTCTGATAGGCGAGCCCGGTGTAGGTAAAACCGCAATTGCAGAGGGACTTGCTCTTCGAATTGCTCAGGGCAATGTGCCTCAGAGATTGAGAAATAAAGAAATCCACCTTCTTGACCTTACCTCTCTTGTTGCCGGCACTCAGTTCAGAGGTCAGTTTGAAAGCCGAATCAAGGGCCTTACTCAAGAGGTAAAGGCGCTGGGCAATATTATCCTGTTTATCGACGAGGTTCATAATCTTGTGGGTACGGGTGATGCCGAGGGCAGTATGAACGCCGCCAACATCCTAAAACCTGCGCTTTCCCGCGGTGAGATTCAGGTTATCGGCGCAACAACCTTTACCGAGTACAGAAAATATATCGAGAAGGACTCTGCTTTGGAGCGCCGTTTCCAGCCTGTTAATGTGGGTGAGCCAAGTGTTTCAGAAGCTATTGAGGTTCTCTCCGGCATAAAGGACTACTACGAAGAGCATCACAGAGTACAGGTAGGGGAGGATGTTATCCGCAAAGCTGTAATCTTCTCAGAAAGATATATTACCGACCGCTTCCTGCCCGATAAGGCAATTGACCTACTTGACGAGGCAAGTGCCTGTGCTTCTCTTCGCAACACGGAGCGCGAGCGTTATGAAAAGCTCCTCGACGATAAGCACAAGCTTGAGATTAAACAGAGCGAGCTTTCCTCTACCGAGGAAGTAAGCTATGAACAGCTTGCAGAGGTTAAGAGCAGTATAGCAAAAATTGACGCTCAGCTTGCCGAGATTCCGCAGGATTGCTTAGTTACCTCCGTTACCGAAGAGGATTTGGCAAAGGTTATTGAGCTTTGGACAGGTATCCCCTCAACCCATGTCCGCGAAAACGAGCTTGCCAAGCTTGCAAATATTGAAGACGAGATGAACAAGAGCATAATCGGTCAGCAAGAGGCAGTCCATGCCCTTGCAAACGGCATCAAACGCAGCCGTGTGCAGATTTCACCAAGACGCAGACCTGCGTCTTTCATCTTTGTCGGTCCCACCGGTGTGGGCAAAACCGAGCTTGTCAAGGTGCTTTCGCAGCAGCTTTTTGATACTCCCGAAACCCTCATCCGCCTGGATATGTCCGAGTTTATGGAGAAGCACTCTGTCTCAAAGATTATCGGCTCTCCTCCCGGCTATGTCGGATATGATGAAGCAGGACAGGTTACCGAGAAGGTTCGCCGAAGACCCTACTCCGTTCTCCTGTTTGACGAGATTGAGAAGGCTCATCCCGATGTTCTCAATATACTCCTGCAAATTCTCGATGAGGGCAAGCTTACCGATGCCCACGGCAGAGTGGTAAACTTTGAGAATACCGTTATTGTTATGACAAGCAACGCAGGCTCAGACCGCCGTGAAAACGCCTTAGGCTTCGGCAAGTCACAGGATGACGCCACACGGGAAAAGGTTATGAAGGCGCTTGCTGAGTTTCTCAGGCCTGAGTTTATCGCCAGAGTTGACGAGATTATCGTATTCAGAAATCTTGGCGACAGCGACCTTGTCGAGATTGCTTCCCTTATGCTTTCGGAATATGTTGATACTTTGAAGGAAAAGGGCATAGCCTTCACCTTCGATAAGTCAGCCTGCGAGGTTCTGAGAGGAAAAATCACCGACGGCAAGAGCGGTGCAAGAGACCTTCGCAATATCATCCGCAAGGAAGTTGAAGAGAAGATTGCCGAGGCTATGATTGAGCGTGGCGAGGGCGGTATATGTGCAGTAAATCTCACAACCGCAGACGGCGAAATCAAGCTTGAAGTAATCTGATTTAATCTATAAATCAAAAGCAGAGCTTTTCTTAAGCTCTGCTTTTCACATTATTGTGCTGTTGTGTTGCAAGATATCGTTTTTTATGATATAATTATTTATAATTTGCATAGTGGGAGACTGCATTATGAAACGCATTGGTACAATCAGCTATAACATATACTGCAACTTTACAAATTACGGCTCTGCTTTGCAAACATGGGCATTGCATCAAGCCATCAAAAAGCTCGACTGCGGTGTTGAGCCTGTGCTTGTCGATTATTGCCCCGATGTGCTCTCTGATAAAGACCCTCTGAATCCCTTTGCCAATATGTGGGATAAGGACGAGGAATCCCGCAGAATGTGCGAACTGACTCTCCCGGCTATCCGCGAGAATTACGAGAAATTCGACCGTTTTTACCGCGAGCGTTTTTCACGCACAAGGCAAAAATATACATCGGAAAACTTTGATACTATTACTGAGAATGAAGCCTTAGACGGATTTGTCTGCGGAAGCGATACGATATTTTGCATTGATGAATTCGGCATTGACGACGGATACTACGCCAATTACGGTGCTATGAAGAAACGTTCTGTGTCCTATGCCGCAAGCTTCGGAGATTCACATTTTACCGATGAAACCTATAAGCTTCTGAACGAAAGACTCCAAAATTTCAATGCAATCGCAATCAGAGAAAGTTTGATGCTCCCCTTTGTTAAGGAGCACACAGATGTGCCTGCCGCAAAAGTAATCGACCCCACGCTTCTTCTTACAAGCGAGGATTTCGATACAATCGCTTCTGAGCCGGTGATTAAGGATAAATATCTTCTCCTCTATGCGCGCCGTCATAATCCTAAAATGGAGGCTTACGCTGAGAAGCTTGCTGCCGAGAAGGGTTGGAAGATAGTTGAAATCAGCCTGCGCGCAACAAATGCCGAGAAAAAGGACAGGATTATGTTCTATGAGGCAGGGGTTGAGGAGTTCCTCTCACTTGTTAAGAATGCGGAATTTGTTGTCACAAACTCCTTCCACGGTATGATAATGGGTGTTCAGTACAGAAAGCCCTTCTATGTTTTCTCTCGCGAGCAGTGCGATACAAAAATTACAGAGCTTCTTGCTCTTTTCGGACTTTCCGACCGCATGAGGGTAACAGGTGACGAGCCTGAGGCAAGTCCTATTAATTACGGTGATGTTCACAGAAAAATTGCGTCGGCACGCACAGAGTCGGCAAGCTTCCTCAAAATGGAGCTTACAGACTGCCTGTAAGCTAACTTGTTTTATAAGGCGGATAAGTTTACAATGGGTTATTTGGAAAGCAAAAGAAAAGAAGAGTGCTTCGGCTGTGAGGCCTGTGTTCAGGCTTGCAGACACGGTGCAATCTGTATGCAGGAGGACGAAGAGGGCTTCAGATATCCTGTTATTAATCCTCAGCTTTGCACAAATTGTTCTCTTTGTTCAAGGGTGTGTCCCTTTGAAAATATGCCAAAAAAGCACTCCCGTGACAAATACGCTTATGGAGGATATATCCTTGACAGCGAAAAGCGTTTCAGCAGTACCTCCGGCGGTGCTTTCTCGGCAATAGCCGATGCCTACTGCGACGAAAACTTTGCCCTGTTCGGCGCTGAGGCTAAGGGCCTTGATGTCTTTCACAGCTTCGTTACATCGTTAGATGATATACATAAACTTCGTAAATCCAAGTATTCTCAAAGTGTCATAGGCAATACCTACAGTGAAGTAAAAGCTTTCCTTAAAGAGGGCAAAAAGGTGCTGTTTGCCGGCACTCCCTGCCAGATAGCCGGACTCAAAGCCTTTTTAGGAAGTGCAGACAGCGAAAAGCTTCTGACGGTGGAGGTTATCTGCGAGGGCGTTCCAAGCCCCCTGTATATCAGAAAGTACGCCGATTTCTTAGAGTCAAAGTTCGCCTCAGAGGTACACAGCTTAGATTACCGATACACGGGCAAAAGCTTTTTCGGAAACGGCAAGTGGGATTTTGAAATTATGAATGTTGAGCTAAAAGACAAAAGTGTAACTACCGACAGGTGGTTTAATCCCTTTTGGTCTGTTTGGCTTAAGCATCTTATGAGCAGACCCTCCTGTTACGAGTGTCCCTTTGCAGAAAAAGGCAGAGTAGCCGATATTTCTTTGGGCGATTTGTGGGGTGTTCACCTCTATTGCCCCGAACTTTACGGCAAAAACGGCGGAGCTTCTTTGGTAGTATGCAACACCGAAAAGGGCAAGGCGGTGTTCAAAAAAGCACAGAGCAGTATGTTCGGCCATGAGCTTTTGTTTGAGGACGCATTAAAGTATCAAAGCCCTATGCGTAAGCATATTGACAATAATCCCGACCGCGGGAAATTTATGAAGGATTTGCAGACAGATATCGATTATAATAAGCTTAATAAGAAATGGGCAGAACCGCCAACACCTAAGCTTCTGTGGCAGAAGTATATTTGGGGCAACAGGCAAAAGGTGTGGCTCTACAGTATAACCCACAGAAAAAAGCAGAAAGCAGAGGTAAAGTAAGTGCTTAATTTTACAGTAGGACCTGTTATGTCAAGCAGCGCAGTAAGAGAAATCGGCGCTGAACAGGTACCTTATTTCAGAACAGCGGAGTTTTCTTCATTAATGCTTGAAAACGAAGCTATGATAAAAAAGCTTGCAAAAGCCGAAGAGAGCGCACGGGCAGTCTTTATAACCGGCTCAGGCACCGCCTCTATGGAAGCAACTGTAATGAATATCTTTGACCTTAGCGATAAGGTCTTGGTTGTAAACGGCGGAAGCTTCGGCCATCGCTTTGTTGAGCTTTGCGAGATTTACTCAATTCCTTTTGAAGAAATTAAGCTTGAGCCGGGTAAAACTCTTACAAAGGAGAAGCTTGCCGAGTATAACGGCAAGGGCTTTACAGGTTTTTTAGTCAATGTTCACGAGACCTCTACCGGTGTGTACTACGACCTGCCTATGATTAGCGAGTTTTGCAGGGCAAACGATATCTTCCTTGTGGTAGATGCCATCAGCTCTTTCCTTGCAGATGAGCTTGATATGCAGAAGCTCGGTGTAGATGTTATGATTACCGGCTCTCAGAAGGCCCTTGCCTGCCCTCCCGGAATTTCGGTAATAGTACTTTCCGGGAAAGCAGTTAGGCGCATAGAGTCAAAAGAAGTAAAATGTATGTATCTGAACCTGAAATCCGCACTTAAAAACGGCGAAAGAGGTCAAACGCCATTTACTCCTGCGGTGGGTATTCTTCGCCAGATAAACGCAAGGCTCAAAGAGATTGAGACTGCGGGCGGAGTCGAAAGCGAGATTAAGAGAATAGGGGATATTGCAAGAGATTTCAGAGAAAAGATTAAGGACCTTCCTTTTGAGATTTTCTCCGACTCCATGTCAAATGCCGTAACTCCTTTGCATCCCACAACTGCTTCTGCTTACGATATTTTCTTGAGGCTCAAGGATGAATACAGTATTTGGATTTGTCCCAACGGCGGAGATTTAGCAGACAAGGTATTCCGCGTAGGGCATATCGGAGCCCTTACCAAAGATGATAACACAACTCTTGTAAATGCATTTAAGGATTTGCAGAAGAGAGGTATAATTTAGCTTCAGAAACGGAGGAGCAAAAATGGTAACTGTAATTACATACGGCACATATGATTTGCTTCACTACGGCCATATTCGTCTCTTAGAGCGCGCAAAAGCTCTCGGAGACTATCTCATTGTCGGTGTAACCGCCGATGACTTTGACAAAACCCGCGGCAAGATTAATGTTCAGCAGTCCTTGATGGAGCGTATTGAGGCAATCCGTGCAACAGGCCTTGCCGACAAGATTATCGTTGAAGAGTACGAGGGTCAGAAGATTGATGATATTATAAAATATAATGTAGATATATTCACAGTAGGTTCAGATTGGGTGGGCAAATTTGATTATCTCAATGCCTATTGTAAGGTTCAGTATCTTCCCAGAACCGAGGGCGTTTCAAGCTCTGAGCTTCGTGCCGAGAAGAGCAGTCTTAAGCTTGGCTTGGTGGGCGAAACCGTAATGGTTGAAAAGTATTTCAAAGAGAGCCACTTCGTCAACGGAGTTGAGATTTCCGCCGTATTTACTTCAAAAAGAGAACTGTTAAGCAGTACCGTGGAGAAGTCTGTCTTCACCGAAACATACGAGGAGCTTCTTGAAAAAGTCGACGCTGTCTATATTTCATCTCACCCCACAAAGCATTACGAACACATAAAAATTGCTCTTGAAAAGGGAAGACATGTTCTCTGCGAATCTCCCATAGCACTTACCGAGGCACAGTGTATGGAGCTGTTTGAGCTTGCAAAGGAAAAAGGGCTCATACTTATGGACGCCCTCAAAACAGCGTATGCAACAGCGTACAACAGGCTTCTTGTTATGCTCAAAAGCGGAAAAGTCGGCAGAATTGTATCGGTTGATGCAACCTGTACCAGCCTACGCGATATCCCCGATAAAGACGACGAGGAGTACAGTCAGACCTGGAACAGCATCTGCTCTTGGGGACCGACTGCCCTGCTCCCGATTTTCCAGATTTTAGGAACGGATTGGGAGGATATGAATATTTCTTCTCTTATGTTTGATAAAGAAGATAAATTCGATCTGTTTACACGAATCAACTTCAGATACAAGGATGCCGTTGCGTCTGTGAATGTGGGCAAGGGCGTCAAATCTGAAAGCGAGCTTATTGTCACCGGCACAAAGGGATATGTTTTTGTACCGGCGCCCTGGTGGAAGACCGATTATTTCGAGCTTCGCTTTGAGTTTCCTGAGAATAACCGCCGTTATTATTATCACCTTGAGGGTGAGGGAATTCGCTACGAGCTTTTCGCTTTTGTAATGGCAATCAAGTCAAACGCAGGCAAGCCTTACATAACTCAGAAGATCTCCGGAGCAATCAGCAAGGTTTTGGAGAGCTACAACAGCGACAATGTAGATATCATCGAGTAAATACTTTTCAAAATTATTCTGCTTAAGAAAATCTTTTCTTCGTAACAATAAGCAAACATAATAATAAACAGGCAAAAAAAGAGACACCCTATCAGGTGTCTCTTTTTTGGAGCGGATGATGGGAATCGAACCCACACGATCAGCTTGGAAGGCTGAAGTTCTACCACTAAACTACATCCGCATATTTACAACGGTAGATATTATACCATAACTACCGTTGCTTTGTCAATCATAATAATTCAAAAATTTATTGTTTATTTCCGTCAAATCGTATAATATTCTGATTGTCAATATCAACATTTGGGAGTATGATAGGCTTGATGCCGGCATTAGCGGTAACAGTAGTTACCAAAGCTCTTGCGTGAGGATAAAGCATTTTGAAGCTCTCTGTATGTATCAACTCTCTTGTTGCCTCCGGGTTATATGCAAAGATTCCGACTAATGTAACCTTTACATTAAGCTTGTTCTCCTTGGATGTATCTCCGACCTCAACCTCAAGCTCGCCTCTGCAAACATTTTGAGTATTATCGGATGGGTATCTTACATTATAAGAGAACTTATTACCGATTTTAATCTGAACATTAGGATCCAGTCTGTTTGTAAAGCTGATATCCGAAGCTGTAAAAGCCTTTAATTCACAATTTGCCATAAAAGAAGCCTCCGTTCATATACATATATAGTATTAGTATATCACATCAGCCACAAAAAGCAAGCACCGTAAATTTTGGTGAAATAAGCGCGGTTAACGGCAATTAAAAAATATTTGCCGAAAAACGATAATAATTGCCATAACTTAGGTTAATCATAAACTTTGTGTGAAAATTTCGATAATTTGGCTTGATTTTCTATCGCATTTGCGTTATAATGTTAATACAGTTTGTTCTGTAAATTTTTATAGGAGATGATTACAATGAGAAAACAAACTAGCAAAATCCTCGCTTTTGTAATGGCAATGGTATTAACCCTTTCCGTTTTCTGTTTCTCAGTATCTGCAGATGTAGACGGTATTGAAATTACTACTGCTACTGCTGATGAGGCAACAATCGACGAGGTATTAATGGGCGATGTTAACCTTGACGGTGATGTTGATGTTAATGACGCTACACTTGTTCAGAAGGCTGTAGCAAACCTTGCAACACTTGACGAGGTTCAGACAGCAGTTGCTGATGTTGACGCTGATGAACTGGTAACAGTTAAGGATGCAACAATGATTCAGAAGTTCGTTGCCGGACTTATCACTGAGTTCCCCGAGGAAACACCCGGTGTACCCACAACTCCCGATGAGCCTGCAACTCCCGATGAGCCTGCAACTCCCGACGAGCCTGCAACTCCCGATGAGCCTGCTACAAAGGACGAGGCAACAAAGGACGAAGCAACAGTTGATGAGATTGCTTACTATGTCGTAGGCTATATCAATCTTGCAGATGTCTATACAGAGGAATATCAGCTCGTTGACGGTTCTATTGAGATGACAATCACAGAAAAAAGCTATCTTATGATTCAGGACTCTGAGGGCAATCTCTATCAGACCGAGGGTTGGTTAGGCTTTGATGTAACAAGTGCCGTTCTTACAACCACACCTAACGAAGGTAACAAGCTTTACATTCCTGCCGGTACTTTCATAGTATCCTTTGATGCAGCAACTGCTACACTTTCTTATGTAGCTGTTGATGAGTAATTTCTAACTATTAGATAATTACATACAGGCACAGATTTTATCTGTGCCTGTTTTTTTTGTGTTTATGCACTTGAGAATAAAAAGGTCACGGCAAGTCAAAAAGGCTTGCCGTGACTTCTCTGTAAGCTCAAAGAGCAATATTCTTTTGTTATTGTAACTGTATATTACATAACCTGCGTGATATGTAATATTTTTTATATTACCATAATCAGCGTTCCGATTCCTATCAGCACACAGCCAATAAGCGATTTAGCCGTGAACTTCTCATGTAAAAATATAAAAGCTAATATTAAAGTGAGAACCACGCTCATTTTATCAATCGAAACAACCTTTGCAGCTTCTCCTGTTTGCAAAGCTTTATAATAGCTGAGCCAGGAGGCGCCTGTTGCAAGACCGGATAGAATCAAGAATATCCAGCTCTTTCTGCTGATATCCTGCAATCCGCTTTGTGCATGTGTCAAAAACACCATACCCCATGCCATGAAAACTACTACAACAGTTCTGATAGCTGTTGCAAGATTTGAATTAACTCCTTCTATTCCGATTTTTGCAAGTATTGAAGTAAGCGATGCAAATACCGCGGACAGAATTGCAAAAACAGCCCACATATATTTCTTCTCCTTTAGCTTTCCGCATAAATTACTCTCTGTTTATTTCTAAAACTTGGTTTTGAAGGATAGTTATAGTCCGTAATGAATGATCCATTTATTCTCAGTATATGCTTTTCGCAAAAGCGCTTTAAGTTCAGATAAGCCGGGGGAGGTTTCAATAACAGAAATGAAAGCTTGCATTGATGAGGGAGGGATAAGCGTAATTCCGCAATAGGCAATTCCCTTGCCCGGAACATCAAGTGAATGCCAATAGCAATCTATATCATCTAAGTTTGCAGCAATTTCTTCGATATACTCGTCACTTACAGTTATGCAGTTATATTTTCGCGGCTCGTAAACATCATATCTTTTGCCTTTTTTGGGAGAATTTTGCATTATTCCAAAATCATGTTTTGCCATTTCCTATATCCTCATATCAGTTTACTAAAGTAAGTATATCATAAATCCGCAAATATAGCTACTGTGAAAACAATAAACCTCTCTTGCTTTGATAGGCAAAAGAGGTTTCTGACTTGTCATCCAATAACCAAAAGGGCATAATTTAAGTAATAAAGCATTATGTAATCTCCCTGCTCAGGTGAATTACCGAAGCTTTGCTTCAATCTCTTTATCCGGCCAATATCCCCAAGACTCAACTATTTTGCCATCTACAACTTTGAAATTTTCCAGCGCTTCAAACTGAATCTTTTTTCCTGTTGCGGCAATTCCCATACACTCACCGATGTGTATACCTTCATATAATACTCTTGTGGCAACCATCTCATTGTCGGCAAAAATATCAAGTACCTGAACAGTTAAGTCAGAAAACTGCGATTCAACAATCTTTAATATACCAACTGCCTGAGCATTGCCTCTTGCTCCGGCCGGACTGTGGTCTATATAGTCCTCCGATAAATAGGACATTACCGAATTGTAGTTCTTGTTTTCATATCCGTCTTTGAAGAAGTTATATACTATTTCAACATTTGTCATTTTGTTTCCTCCGTAAGAAAAATTATCTTTTGTGACAGTATAACATAGTTTTCCGAATTTTTCAATATAAGGAAATCCTTCGGCATCCGTATAACTTTTGAGTGAGCTCTGATATTCTCCGATAGTTTTCAAAATAAAAAACCTCTCTTGCCATTCTCTGACAAAAGAGGTTATATAAATTCTTGTTGAGAGTCACTAATCACAGAAAAGATTAGCACGAGATACAGAGGTAGTACTAATGGTTTATTTGAAATCTTCGTCGTAAACAAATTTCGTATCAACCGGCAGCTCCATTTTCTCGGTTCCACCGTTATCTATCAGAACAAGGGTATCAGAATCGGCGATTTCAAAAACAAAAGTAGTGTTCTCGGAAATGGCGGTGATTTTTCCGTCACTGATACTGTATAAGCCTTTCTCCAAATATGAAGATAGTAAGCTCTGACCTATGGTAAAGGTGCTTTCTGCGGTATTCAGACTTAAATAAGGTGCTTTCAATTGCTCATAATCACCCTCAGCTAAATACCAGCCGGAAGATAAAGAAACACTATTATCGCTTGGGTTACATCCTGCACAGATTAACATTGCAGCTAGGCAAAGTATAATACACAAGACTCGCTTCATTTTACATTCTCCTTAGTTGTATAAGTTGTTTGTGAATGATATCTTATTAAATCATACCCGGTTGCTTTCCTGATATATGCTTCAGATTTAGTAAAACTCAACAAGTGTTCCCTTTTCTCAGTAATGATTATACAGTACAGGAAACGGTTTGCAAAAATTACTTTCTGATGTAAGGTGACGAGGAACAATTAAAGTTGGATTTCTGCGTACTCGAAGCATAGCTTCGTCGAACTTCGTGCCTATAAACAGTCCGCCGGACTGTTTATTTTACGGCACTCACCCTCTCAGGGTTCGAATCCCGCACATAACTTATGTAAAAAATGACCGCATCCAATAGGATACGGTCAATAACTGGCTGGGCTGGCGGGATTCGAACCCACGGGATGACGGAGTCAAAGTCCGTTGCCTTACCGCTTGGCTACAGCCCAATACTCGAATAATACAGCCTAACTATTTTATCACGGTATTCAGAAAAATGCAACTGTTTTTTTGCATAATAAAAGCCCCGCTGCCGAAGCAACGGGGATGGTGACTCATCGGGGATTCGAACCCCGGACACCTTGATTAAAAGTCAAGTGCTCTGCCAACTGAGCTAATGAATCAAATAAACAGCTTAACTATTATATCAACAGTTTTGTATATTGTCAAGAAAAAATTGCTTGTTTTCTAATATTTCTATTCTTTTAATTGACAATTATACTTGCAAAAACCGGTGAAAAAATTTATAATAGTAATAACAAACCGTGAAG